>JAUPLV010000026.1 GCA_030836725.1 Pseudomonadota bacterium
GTCGTCGCCGACCAGCTGCACGCGGCGGCCCAGCTTGTCGGTGAGCGTCTTCCAGCCGTCCCAGTCGCCTTCCGCCATGCCGTCCTCGATGCTGATGACAGGGTACTTGTCGCACCACGCCGCCAGGTAATCGGTGAGTTCGGCCGAGGTCAGCTTCAGTCCTTCGGATTCGAGATGGTAGAGACCGTCCTTGTGGAACTCGGACGCGGCGCAATCGACGCCGATGGCGACGTCGATGCCGGGCTGCAGGCCGGCTTTTTCGATTGCCTGCACGATCAGCTTCAACGCCGCTTCGTGCGATTCCAGGTTGGGCGCGAAGCCGCCCTCGTCGCCGACGGTCGTCGCCATGCCGGCGTCGTCGAGCAGTTTTTTCAGCGCATGGAAAACTTCGGCGCCGTAACGCAGGGCTTCGCGAAAGCTCGGCGCGCCGACCGGAATGATCATGAATTCCTGCATGTCGATGTTGTTGTTGGCGTGGGCGCCGCCGTTGATGATGTTCATCATCGGCACCGGCAGGGCCATCGGCGCGGCGCCGCCGAGATAGCGGTACAACGGCAGCCCGGCCTGCTCGGCGGCGGCGCGGGCGCACGCCATCGACACCGCCAGCAATGCATTGGCGCCCAGGCGCGACTTGTTCTCGGTACCGTCCAGATCGATCATGGTCCGGTCGATGAAGGCCTGGTCCTCGACGTCGAGGCCGATGATGGCTTCGCAGATCTCGGTGTTGATGTGTTCGACGGCTTTCAGCACGCCCTTGCCGAGATAACGCGACTTGTCGCCGTCGCGCAGTTCGATCGCCTCGCGGCTGCCGGTGGACGCGCCCGACGGCACGGCCGCGCGGCCCAGCACGCCGGATTCCAGCAGCACATCGGCTTCAACAGTGGGATTGCCGCGGGAGTCGAGAATTTCCCGCGCGATAACATCGATAATGGCGCTCAATTTCTTTCCTTAAATTCAATTTTGTCCGCGAAGTACGCGAAGAAGCGCGAAGAAAACCCAAGTCCTGCTTTTTCTTTACTTCGCGCCCCTTCGCGTCCTTCGCGGATCAGGTTTTCATCAATCCGTGTTCAATAAACCCACGCTGTTTCACCAGCGTGTCGATTTCCTTCAGCGTTTCCAGCAATTCCTTCATCATGCCGAGCGGCCACGCATTGGGGCCGTCGGACAGTGCGACTTCCGGGTTTGGATGCGTTTCAGCGAACACCCCGGCCACACCGCTGGCCACGGCTGCACGCGCCAGCACCGGAACGAACTCGCGCTGGCCGCCGCTGGTCGCGCCCTGCCCGCCCGGCTGCTGCACCGAATGGGTGGCATCGAACACCACCGGGCAACCGGTGCCGCGCATGATCGCCAGCCCGCGCATGTCCGACACCAGCGTGTTGTAGCCGAAGCTGACGCCGCGCTCGCACACCATGATCTGGTCGTTGCCGACGGCGCGCGCCTTGTCGACCACGTTCTGCATGTCCCACGGCGCCAGGAACTGGCCCTTCTTGATGTTCACCGGACGCCCGGTGCGCGCGACGTTCTGGATGAAGTTGGTCTGGCGGCAGAGGAAGGCCGGCGTCTGCAGCACGTCGACCACCGCAGCCACTTCGTCCAGCGGCGTGTCTTCGTGCACGTCGGTCAGCACCGGCACGCCGATCTGCTTCTTGACCTCGGACAGAATGCGCAGGCCTTCTTCCAGCCCCAGCCCGCGGAACGACGTGGTCGACGAGCGGTTGGCCTTGTCGAACGACGACTTGTATATGAACGGGATATTCAGCGCCGCGCAGATTTCCTTCAGCTGGCCGGCGGTGTCCATCGCCAGTTGCTCGGATTCGATCACGCAGGGGCCGGAAATGAGGAACAGCGGCTGGTCGAGGCCTGCCTCGAAATGACAAAGCTTCATAGTGTGAACTCCTTCGCGACCGCGATCACCGCCGTCGCCTCGACGCGCGTGCCTGCGGGGTCGCATCCCCGCTGCGCGGGGCCCCTGCTCCGCCCTGCGGCACGCAGGCCCGCTTCAAAATGGCAGAGTTTCATTGGCCGTGCTCCTGTTGGCGCGCCAGCGCCGCCAGCACGAAGGCGATGAACAGCGGATGGCCGTTGCGCGGGTTGCTGGTGAATTCTGGATGAAACTGGCAGGCGACAAACCACGGATGCACCGCAGGCGGAAGCTCGACCATTTCACACAGGCCCGTGCCCGGCGCGCGTCCCGCCACCACCAGGCCTTTGGCCTCGAGTTCGGCCAGCAGGGTGTTGTTGACTTCGTAGCGGTGGCGATGGCGTTCGACGATGCTCGCCGCGCCATAGATTCCGCGCGCCAGGGTGCCGTCCTTCAGTTCGCACGGCTGTCCGCCGAGGCGCATGGTGCCGCCCAGATCCGACTGCTCGCTGCGCTTTTCAACCTGACCGCCGCGGTCCAGCCATTCGGTGATGAGGCCGATCACCGGATGCGTAGTCGCCGGTTCGAACTCGGTCGAATGGGCGTCCGCCATGCCGGCCACATCGCGAGCGAACTCGACCACGGCGAGTTGCATCCCCAGGCATATGCCCAGATACGGCACCTTGTTTTCACGCGCGTAGCGAATGGCGGCAATCTTGCCTTCGACCCCGCGCTTGCCGAAACCGCCGGGCACCAGGATCGCGTCCATGTCCTTGAGGCAGTCGGCGCCGGATTTCTCGATCTGCTCGGAATCGATGTAATGGATCTTCACCCGGCTTTTGGTATGCATGCCGGCGTGAATCATCGATTCGGACAACGACTTGTAGGACTCGGTCAGGTCGACGTACTTGCCGACAAAGGCGATGTTGACCGTGTGCTGCGGATGCTCCAGCGCATGGACCAGATTCTTCCACACCGTAAGGTCGGCCGCGCGCGCCAGAATGTTCAGCTTGTGGCAGACGATCTCGTCGAGCATCTGGTCGTGCAGCATCGCCGGTATCTTGTAGATCGAATCGGAATCGCGCACCTCGATCACCGCCTCGGGCCGTACGTTGGTGAACAGCGCGATCTTGCGCCGCTCGTCCAGCGGAATCTCGCGGTCGGCGCGGCACAGCAGGATGTCGGGCTGGATGCCGATCTCGCGCAGTTCCTTCACCGAATGCTGGGTCGGCTTGGTTTTCAGTTCGCCGGCGGTGGCGATGTAGGGCAACAGCGTCAGGTGGATGAAGCAGGTGTTTTCTGGACCGTCCTCGAAACCCATCTGGCGGATGGCCTCGAGGAAGGGCAAGGATTCGATGTCGCCCACGGTGCCGCCGATTTCCACCAGCGCCACGTCGGCGTCTCCCGCTCCGTCGCGGATATGGCGCTTGATCTCGTCGGTGATGTGCGGGATGACCTGCACCGTGCCGCCGAGATAGTCGCCGCGACGTTCCTTGTCGATCACCGACTTGTAGATCTGGCCGGTGGTGAAGTTGTTGCGCTTGCCCATCCGGGCGCTGGAAAAGCGCTCGTAATGGCCCAGATCGAGGTCGGTTTCCGCACCGTCGTCAGTCACGAACACCTCGCCGTGCTGAAACGGGCTCATGGTGCCGGGATCGACGTTGATGTACGGATCGAGCTTTAGCAGGGTGACACGGATACCGCGCGATTCGAGCAGCGCAGCGAGTGAAGCGGAGGCGATCCCTTTCCCGAGGGAAGAAACCACCCCACCAGTGACAAACACATACTTCGTCATGTTATGAGCGGGGGCGGGTGATGACGGATTCTACTCCATCCCCTGTTACCGCTCAATGCGCCAGCAACTCGCCCAGGTCACTACTCCCCTTCCAGCAATTGAGCGGCGGCGGCGAGTTTCTTCTCGTCCGACGGGACGGCCTCGGCGGCGCGGCGACGGCGCAGCGTCATGTACCAGGCGCCGCCGCCGATGCCCAGGAACACCAGGGGCCCGAGCCATAGCAGCCAGGTCACCGGCTTGAACGGCGGACGATAGAGCACGAAGTCGCCGTAGCGTTCGGTCAGGTAGGCGATCACCTCCGTGTCGTCCTTGCCGGCCTTCATCTGCTCCCGGATCTCGCGGCGCAGGTCTTCCGCCAGTTCGGCATGCGAGCCGGCCAGCGATTCATTCTGGCAGACCAGGCAGCGCAGATCTTCGGCCAGGTTGACCATGCGCCGCTCGATCTCCGGATCGTCCGCGTTGGGCAACGCCTGCTTCGACGCCGTCTCTTCAGCCAGCACGGGCAGGGAACACGCCAGCAGCAGGGCCAGCAAAAAACATTGGATACGACGATAACTCATGCGCCCAGCTCCTTCAGTTTCGGCTCGAACTTGTCCGCCCACACTTCAGGACTGATCGGCCCGATGTGCTTCATCCGCACGACCCCCTGCTTGTCGATGAGGTAGGTCTCGGGGGTTCCGGTGACGCCGTAATTGATGCCCACCTTGCCGTCCAGATCCTCCGGCACCGCCACATAGGGATTACCGGTGTTAGCCAGCAGCGCTTCCGCCTCGCGTTTCTTGTCCTTCCAGTTGAGGCCGACGATGGGGACGCGGCCGCTCTGGGCGATCTGCATCAGGAGCGGATGCTCATAGCGGCACGACACGCACCAGGGCGCCCATACGTTGAGCATCCACACCCGGCCCTTCATATCGGCCGGGCTGAAGGCGGCGTTGGCGTCGCCGACCAGCGGCAGCGTGAAAGCCGGAGCGGTACGGCCGATGAACGGCGATGGCACCTCGCGCGGATTGAGGAACAGGCCCTTGGCGAAGAACCCGACGAGAACGACGAAAATGACGAGAGGCAGCCAGCGCTTCATGGTTCAGGCCCCCTGCGCCGCGACGTTCTTCGGCAATTCGCTTCGCTTGAGCGCGATGCGATAGCGCTTGTCGGATGCCGCCATGAAGCCGCCCAGCACCATGAAAAAGGCGCCGAGCCAGAGCCAGTTGATGAACGGCTTGTGGAACAGGCGGACAGTCCAGGCGCCCTGCATGTCGATCGGTTCGCCCATGGCGACGTAGATGTCGCGGAAAAGGTTCGGATGCACCGCGGCCTCGGTCATGCCCATGCCGGTTGCGTTGTAGGTGCGTTTTTCCGGGTGCAGCGTGGCCACCGGCTTGCCGTTCCGGGTGACTTCCACGGTGCCGCGGGCGGCGCGATAGTTGGGGCCGACATGATCGGTGGTGCCCTGGAAGGTGAAGGTGTAGCCGGCGAGTTCGGCATAGCTTCCCACTTCCATGCGCACGTCGCGCTCGCTGGCGTAATTGGCGACCACGGCGATGCCGGCGACGCCGACGGCGATGCCGAGGTGCGCGAGTTGCATGCCCCAGAAACCGCGCGGCAATCCCGCCAGCTTGTGCGCCAGGCTGCCCTGGCCATGCTTGAGACGTTCCATGAACGCCACCAGCACCGCCAGAGTGATCCAGGCGGCGAGGAAGAAGCCCAGGCTGGCCCATGGCTTGAATCCGTCCAGCGTCAGCGGCAGCAGGATACCCGTGGCGACCGCCACGGCGAGCGCCCACTTCAGGCGCGCAACGGCATCCGGCAGGCTGGCTTCCTTCCAGCGCGCCAGCGGACCGACGCCCATGAGGAATAGCGCCGGCGCCATCAGCGGCACGAACACCGCATTGAAGTAAGGCGGGCCGACGGAAATCTTGCCCAGTCCCATGGCGTCCATGAACAGCGGATACAGGGTGCCGAGCAGCACCGAGCCGAGCGCCGCGATCAGAATCACGTTGTTGGCCAGCAGCAGCGACTCGCGCGAGAACCAGGTAAAGCTGCTGCCGGTGATCATTTTCGGCGCACGCCAGGCGTATAACGCCAGCGAGCCGCCGATCACCAGGGCAAGGAAGCCGAGAATGAAGGCGCCGCGCGCGGGGTCGGTGGCGAAGGCGTGCACCGAGGACAGCACGCCGGAGCGCACCAGGAAGGTGCCGAGCAGGGACAACGAGAACGCGACCAGCGCCAGCAGCACGGTCCAGGCCTTGAATGCGCCGCGCTTCTCGGTGACGGCCAGCGAATGAATCAGCGCGGTGCCGGCGATCCACGGCATGAACGAAGCGTTCTCGGTGGGATCCCAGAACCACCAGCCGCCCCAGCCCAGCTCGCGATAGGCCCACCAGCTGCCGAGCACGATCCCCAGCGTCAGGAAGGCCCAGGCCACCGTGGTCCAGGGCCGCGACCAGCGCGCCCAGGCGACGTCCATCTTGCCGGAAAGCAGCGCGGCGATGGCGAAGGCAAAGGCCACGGCGAAGCCGACGTAGCCCATGTACAGCATCGGCGGATGGATGATCATGCCCCAGTCCTGCAACAGCGGGTTCATGTCATTGCCGTCCATGGCCGCGGGCAGCAGCCGTTCGAACGGATTGGAGGTGGTGAGCAGGAAGGCGAGGAAACCGACCGAGATCAGGCCCATGACGCCGATCACGCGCGCCGACATATCCTCCGGCAGATGGCGCGAGAACACCGACACCGCGGTGCTCCAGAAGGCGAGGATCAGCACCCACAGCAGCATCGAGCCTTCGTGCGAGCCCCAGGTGGCGGTCAGACGGTAAACCTCGGGCAGTTGCGAGAACGAGTTCTTCGCCACGTTGAGCACCGAGAAATCGTTGCTGAGGAAGGACCATGCCAGGCAGCCGAAGGCGATTGCGACGAACATGAACTGTCCCTGCGCGGCCGGCCGCGCCACCGCCATCAACACGAGGTTGCCGCGCTGGGCGCCGTAAAGCGGCAGAATGGCCTGCGTCATCGCCAGCAGCAGCGCGACAATCAGGGCGAAATGGCCAAGCTCGGGAATCATGGTACCTACCTCCAGTAAAACATCAGGGGTCCTGCCACGGCAGGACCGTTATTCATTCATCGGTTCAATCGTGTTGTCGCCGGTGCGGAACACGACGCGCTCACTCCGCCACCGTCTGCTGGGCTTTCTGCGCCTGCTCGATGGCGCTGGCGGCTTCCGGCGGCATGTAGTTCTCGTCGTGCTTGGCCAGCACCTGGGAGGCGGCGAACAGGCCGTCGGGACCGAGCCTGCCTTCGGCCACCACGCCCTTGCCTTCCTTGAACAGGTCGGGAAGGATACCGCTGTAGGTCACCGGGATGGTACGGGCGGTATCGGTGACGACGAAGCGCGTGGTGAGCCCGTCGGCCTCGCGCTTGACGCTGCCCGCCTCGACCAGGCCGCCGATGCGGAAGGCGCGATCGGTCGGCGCCTCGCCGTTGGCGACCTGGGTGGGCGAGAAGAAGAACACCAGATTGCTGTTGAAGGCATTGAGCACCAGAACAGCCGCGACCCCGAGGGCGACGACGACGAGGGCGATAAGGGCGAGTTTCTTGTGGCGCGATTTCATTGCGGGTTCCTTGCGAAATTCATGCTTGCTGATTCCATTGCTTGATGCGCCTGAGCATGTTGAAGGCGAGCCGGCGATGGCGGCGCAGCAGCCAGATTTCACCGGCGACGCACAGCGCGGTCATACCGAAGGAGCCCCAGACATAGAGGCCGTATCCGCCCATGGCCCAGAAGGCCTGCCAGCTTTCCCACATCATGATTGCCCCTCCAGCTGGGCGCGCGCCCATTCGGTCTGCCGTTCGCGCTCGAGAAGCAAGGTGCGCGCACGCGCAAGTGCAACGGCGATGGTATACATCCAGGCGGCGAGCGCCATGACCAGCATGCCCCACAACATGATCTGCGCCATCGACGGCGCGCGGGTGAGGCTGATCGAGGAGCCCTGGTGCAGGGTGTTCCACCATTTGACCGAGAAATAGATGATCGGCACGTTGATGACCCCGACCAGGTTGAGCAGCGCGCCGGCGCGGTCGGCCCGGCGCGGGTCGTCGATGGCGGCCTGCAGCGCCATGTAGCCGACGTAGAGGAACAGCAGGATCAGTTCGGAGGTGAGGCGGGCGTCCCACACCCACCACGCGCCCCACATCGGCTTGCCCCAGAACGCGCCGGTCCACAGGGCGACGAAGGTGAACATGGCGCCGGTCGGCGCCAGCGCGCGCGCCATGACGAACGACAGCCGGGTGTTCCAGGCCAGACCGATGGCGGACCAGAAAGCCATCACGATATAGATGAACATCGACATCCAGGCCGCCGGCACATGGATGAAGATGATGCGGTAACCCTCGCCCTGCTGGAAGTCGGTCGGCGCGACGAAGAAGCTGATGTACAGGCCGATCGCGCAAAGGACGAAGGCGAGCCCGGCGAACCAGGGGACGAGCTTGCCGGCAAGCGGGTAAAAGGTCGCCGGCGAGGCGTAATAATAAAGATTCAAGTACCTACTCCACGGATATCTTGAGGGCCATCGCACTGACCCACGGTGAAACCAACAGCGACATCACCAGAAATGCCCCCAACAGGGACAGGTGCGCTTCCGATCCGGTTCCCGACATGGCCCCCTCCACCGCGCCCGCGCCAAAAATAAGCACCGGCACGTACAACGGCAGGATCAGCAGCGTAATCAGTACGCCGCCGCCGCGCAACCCAAGCGTCAGCGCCGCGCCGATGCCGCCCAGCAGCGACAGGATGGGGGTGCCGATCGCCAGCGACACCACCAGGATCAGCAAGGCCTCGGCGGACAGCCCGAACTGGATACCCAGCACCGGCGCGATCAGCAGCAGCGGAATGCCATTGATGATCCAGTGCGCCAGCGCCTTGCCCAGCGCCAGCAGGGAGTTGGGGTAGGGCGAGAGCATCATTTGTTCCAGGCTGCCGTCGCGGGCATCGTCCGCATACAGCCGGCCCAGCGACAGCAGGCAGGCCAGCAACGCCGCCACCCACACCACCCCCGGCCCGATGGCGCGCAGCATGCCCGGCTCCGGCCCGACGCCGAGCGGAAACATGCTCACCACCATGACGAAGAAGAACTGCGCGGTCAGCCAGTCGCCGCGACGGCGAGCGGCCAGCAGCACATCGCGGCGTATGACGGTGATCAGGAAACGTAGCATTCGGGATCGTGGGCAAGGATCTCAGTCCCCGACCGAGATGGATTTCGGGATCAGCCCGTCGAGCGTCAACGGCTGGTGGGTGGTCATGATCGCCATGCCGCCGGCCAGGACATGATTGCGAATCAGGTTTTCCACCATGGCGACGCCGTTGACGTCGAGACCGGTCAGCGGTTCGTCGAGTATCCACAGCAGCACGCCCGCGGTCATCAGCGCCGCCAGCGCGACGCGGCGGCGCTGGCCGAAGGACAGCACGCGCGCAGGCAGATCCAGGCAGCGGGCCAGGCCCACCTGCCGCAGCGCGGCGGTTGCCGTTCCGATGTCCATTTCCCGGCCATTCAGCGCGGCTGCCAGGCGCAGATTCTCCAGCGGGGTGAGATCGTCCTTGATCCCGTTGGCATGGCCGACGTAGGCCATCTCCCGGCCATATTGCTCGTGCTCGCGTGCGATCGGCTCGCCGCGCCAGCGCACTTCGCCGGCGGCAGGCTGAGACAGCCCGCAGAGGATGCGCAGCAGGCTGGTTTTGCCGTGGCCATTGCCGCCACGCACCAGCAAGGCCTCGCCCTTGGACAGGTCAAAACCCAGGCCCTTGAACAACAGGCGCTCGCTGCGTTCGCAGGCAAGGTCATGGGCGGTAAGCACGGCTGAATTCATGAAAAACGGTTGGAAAATATCGGGTCGCAGCTTACCAGAGTTCCCATGGGTCACTCCATGGCACGAAGAGCCAAGGGGTTTATTTTGTCATGTTTTTGGCCGGCTGGACCCTTTCAGGGCTGGTTCGCCAGGCGCCGCCAGGTCGCCACCACCGTGTCCGGATTGAGCGATATCGAGCCGATGCCCTGCGCCACCAGCCAATCCGCCAGATCGGGATGGTCGCTCGGTCCCTGGCCGCAGATGCCGATGTATTTGCCGTGCCGGTTGCAGGCGGCAATGGCCTCGGCCAGCAGCTTCTTCACCGCCGGATTGCGCTCGTCGAAGCCGCCCGCCACCAGCCCGGAATCGCGGTCGATGCCCAGCGTCAGCTGGGTGAGGTCGTTGCTGCCGATGGAAAAACCGTCGACATATTGCAGAAAATCGTCGGCCAGCAGCACGTTGGAGGGGATTTCGCACATCATGATCAGGCGCAGGCCGCGGTCGCCGCGCCTGAGGCCGTTTGCTTCCAGAAGTTCCACCACCGCTGCGCATTCCTCCACCGTGCGCACGAAGGGAATCATCACTTCGACGTTGCCGAATCCCATGGTCTCGCGCACCTGCTTCAGCGCCCGGCACTCCAGCTCGAACGCCGGGCGGAACAACGCCGACACGTAACGCGCCGCGCCGCGCAGCCCCAGCATGGGGTTTTCCTCCTTCGGCTCGTAGCGGTCGCCGCCCACCAGGTTGGCATATTCGTTGGACTTGAAGTCCGACAGCCGCACGATCACCGGCTGCGGCCAGAACGCGGCCGCCAGGGTGGCGATACCCTCGGCCAGCTTGTCGACATAGAAGGCCACCGGGTCGGCGTAGCCCGCTGTGCGCAGATCGATTTCTTCGCGAACGGCCTTCGATAAGGCACCCTCTCCCCCAGCCCCTCCCCCGCTTGCGGGGGAGGGGTGAATCGCTTCCAGCAGCGCCAGCGGATGGACGCCGATCATTCGCGCGATGATGAATTCCAGCCGCGCCAGGCCGACGCCGTGATTCGGAATCTGCGCGAATTCGAACGCACGCTCGGGGTTGCCGACGTTCATCATCAATTTCACCGGCAGCTCGGGCAGGGTTTCGCTCGCCAGCGTCTCCACGGTGAACGGCAGCCTGCCGGCATACACCATGCCGGTGTCGCCCTCGGCGCACGACACCGTCACCGTCTCGCCGTCCTTCAGTACCGTGGTCGCTTCGCCGGTGCCCACCACGGCGGGAATGCCCAGTTCGCGCGCGACGATGGCGGCGTGGCAGGTGCGGCCACCGCGGTTGGTGACGATCGCCGCCGCGCGCTTCATCACCGGTTCCCAGTCGGGGTCGGTCATGTCGGTGACCAGGATGTCGCCCGGCTGCACCCGGTTCATTTCGGCCGGGCTGGCGATCAGCCGCACCTCGCCCACGCCGATCTTCTGGCCGATGGCGCGGCCGCTGATACGCACCTCGCCGGTCGCTTCCAGCGTATAGCGCTCGCCGCCGCCCGCTCGCGCCTTCACCGTTTCCGGCCGCGCCTGCACGATGAAGAGTTCGCCGGTCTCGCCGTCCTTGGCCCACTCGACATCCATCGGGCGCTGGTAGTGTTGCTCGATCGCCATCGCCTGGCGCGCCAGTTCCAGCACCTCGGCGTCGGTCAGCGAATACTGCCGGCGCAGTTCAAGCGGCGTGTCCTCGATCACGGTGGCGCCATCGCGCCACACCATGCGGATGGCTTTCTCGCCCAGTTCGCGCCGCACCACGGCGGGGAAACCTTCAGCCAGCTTCGGCTTGTGCACGTAGAACTCGTCCGGATTGACCGAGCCCTGCACCACGGTTTCGCCCAGCCCATAGGCGGCGGTAATGAACACGACGTCGCGAAAGCCGGATTCGGTATCCAGCGTGAACAGCACGCCCGAGCAGGCGATATCGGAACGCACCATGCGCTGGATACCCGCCGACAGCGCCACGTCGGCATGGGCGAAGCCATGGTGCACCCGGTAGGCGATGGCGCGGTCGTTGTAGAGCGAGGCGAAGACCTTCCGCACGTACAGCAGCAGGTCGTCGGCGCCACGCACGTGAAGATAGGTTTCCTGCTGGCCGGCGAACGAGGCATCGGGCAGATCCTCGGCGGTGGCCGACGAGCGCACCGCCACCGACACTTCGTTGCCGAGTGCGGCATAGGCGGTGCGCAAACCGCTTTCCAGCGCGTCAGGCAAGGCGGCGGCCTCGACCCAGGCGCGGATTTCCGCCCCCGCCGCGGCCAGCGCCGTCACGTCCGCCACGTCGAGCGTCGCCAGCCGGGCATGAATGCGCGCGCGCAAATCGTTATGATCGAGAAAATCCCAGAACGCCTGCGCCGTGGTGGCGAAGCCGCCCGGCACCTTGACGCCGGCGCCGGACAGATTGCCGATCATCTCGCCGAGCGACGCGTTCTTGCCGCCCACGCGCGGTACGTCCGCCATCGAGAGGGCATCCAGCGGCACAATATAGTCAGCGGACATAGGTGAACTCCATGAATGGTTGCAGTGTATTTTGCGTATCGGACCACACCGGCGTGACGGTCGAGGCCGTTGCCAGGAGCGTGCTGGCGCAGTTTCCACGGCTTGAGTGTAGCCTGATTACGCTGCCGTTCATCGACAGCGCGGACAAGGCGCAAGCCGCGGCGGCGCGCATCGCCGCCACCCCCAGCGCACTGGTTTTCTCCACCCTGACCGACCCCTCATTGCGCGTCCCGTTCCACCACGCCGGACTCAAGCTGTTCGACGTATTCGAGCTGATCGCCCCCGCCGTTGAAAGCGCGCTGGGCGAGGTCGCCATCCCCAGCGGCGGCCGCACCCACGGCATGGCGAACAACTACGAAGCGCGCATGGACGCGGTCAACTTCGCCCTCAATCTGGACGATGGCTTGAATCCGCAACGACTCGGCCAGGCCGACCTGATTCTGGTCGGCGTCTCGCGCGTCGGCAAAACCCCGAGCGCGCTCTACCTGGCCCTGCAGCATGGCCTGCGCGTCGCCAACTACCCGCTCACCCCGGACGACCTGGAACGCGACAGCCTGCCCGGCGTGCTGCTCGACCATCTGCCGCGGCTGCGCGCCCTGACCCTGTCGCCCGAGCGCCTGGCCGCCATCCGCCAGGCGCGCTACCCCGACAGCCGCTACGCCAGCCTGGCCCAGTGCCGCGAAGAACTCGCCGCCGCCGAACGGCTGTTCAAACGCCACGCCTTGCCCGTCATCGACACCACCCGCATGTCGGTGGAAGAGATCGCGGCCCGCTTGAGAAACCAGTCGTAAGCCCGGGACGGGCAAGTCAGGCGGCGCCGGAGGGGTCTCGACGCCGCTGCCGCACCGCCTCGAACACCGCCACCGCCAACGCCGCCGACGCATTCAGCGACTCGACCCGGCCCGGCATCGGAATCTGCGCGCAGCGGTCGGCAGCCCGAATCGTGGCCGGTGAAAGGCCGCTGCCTTCATTGCCGACCACCAGCGCTGTCGCCCCCGCACAATCCTGCGCGTAGAAGTCGTTCGGTTCACCCAGCGCCAGGGCAATGCTCTGGCCTGAAAAATCATTCAGCCAGGCCGCCAGATCGACGCCCTGCAGCATCGGCAGCACGAACTGCGCGCCCTGTCCGCCGCGCAGCGCCTTGGGCGACCAGGGGTCGTGGCAGCCCTTGGACAGCACCGCCAGCGTCGCGCCCGCCGCCGCGCCGGTGCGCAGCATGGCGCCGAGGTTGCCGGGATCCTGGATGTCTTCCAGCACGATGACCAGCGGGGTGGCATCGATGGCTGGCGGGGCCAACCAGGCGGCCTCGGCCAGCAGGCCGGTGGGCGTCGCCACCGGTGCAATTTCGGCAAGCAGCGCATCGGGCAGGACGATGGCTTTGGCCTGGGTGCATCGTGCGCTCAGGTGAGCGAGTTTGCCGGCATCGAACGAGACCGAGCGCACCAGGGTATGCGGCTGGCCGCCGGCATCGAGATAGGCGGCGAGCAGATGCTCGCCATCGAGCAGGGTCATCCGCGCTTCGCGCCGCGCGCGGGCCGACTCGGCGAGTTTCTTCAGTCGCCTGAAAATAGGATTGTCGCGCGAGGTGATGGGCATTTCGGTCATCGGCGAATTATCCGCGATTCGCCACGGGCGGCTACACTTATGCTATGCGCATCGCCCTCATCACCCCCTACGGCCGGGAACATCGCAACGGCAACTGGCACACCGCCGCGCGCTGGGCGCGCTTCCTGCGCGAGGCCGGACACACCGTGCGGACGCAGGTGGAATGGGACGGCCGCCCGGCCGACCTGATGCTGGCGCTGCATGCGCGGCGCAGCTTTGCCTCGATCCGCGCGTTTGCCGAGCGCTTTCCGACCCGCCCGCTGTTGCTGACGCTGACCGGCACCGACCTGTATCGCGACATCCACGAAGACCCGGACGCCCGGCAGGCGCTGGAACTCGCGCACCGCCTCATCGTGCTGCAGGAACGCGGCGTCGACGAACTGCCCGCGCATCTGGCCGCCCGGACGCGGGTGATCTACCAGTCGGCGCCCGACATCGCCCGCCTGCCCTCGCCCGCCCACACCTTCGAGGTGCTGGTGATCGGCCACCTGCGCGCGGAAAAAGACCCGTTCAGGGCGGCGCTGGCAACGGCCTACCTGCCCGAACATTCGCAGATCCAGGTGACCCATCTGGGCAGCGCCCTCTCCGAAGAAATGGCCGAAACGGCCGAACTGGCGCAACGCAAGCTGCCGCGCTGGCACTGGGCCAGCGAGGTGCCGCACAAGGCGGTGCTGAAGCGGCTGGCGCGCGCGCGGCTCATGGTGATCAGCTCGGTGATGGAAGGCGGCGCCAACGTGATCTGCGAAGCCCTGGCAGCCGACGTGCCGGTGCTGGCTTCGCGCATGTCCGGCAACATCGGCATGCTGGGCGAGGACTATCCCGGCTATTTCCCGGTAGGCGACGAAAGACAACTGGCCGTGTTGATGTCGATGGCCGAAACCGACTCCGGTTTTTATTCCGACCTGCTCGCCCACGCCCGTCGGCGGCGCGGGCTGATGCGGCCGGAACAGGAAGCCAGCCGGCTGCGGCAGGCGGTGGCGGAATTCGAGCAGGGCCCGGACTGACGGGCCAGCTCGCCCCTCGTCGCCCGCCACGCGCCCGGCATCGCTTGACGCATCGGTTATGCTGTCGCCTCTCTACCCCCCAGCTCTGCCCCATGAACGCCACCGAACACTTCATCCCCGGCAAGGACGCCTCGCTCGAAGCGTCGATCGCCACCCTGCACTCCCGGCTCGAAGCCATCGGCTTCCACATCGAGGAACGCTCCTGGCTCAACCCGGTGGAGGGCGTCTGGTCGGTGCACATCCGCGACCGCGATTGCCCGCTGCTGTTCACCAACGGCAAGGGTGCGTCGCAACTTGCCGCGCGGGCGAGCGCACTGGGCGAATACTTCGAGCGGTTGTCGACCAATTATTTCTGGACGCACTTCTACCTGGGCGAGACGATCGCCAGCCGGGCCTACGTCCATCACCCCGACGAACGCTGGTTTGCCCTCGACGACGGCGACGACGCCTGGCCGCAAGACGCGCTCACCCCCGAGCTGCATGCCCTGTACAACCCCGACAACGGCGTCCGCGCCGACCAGTTGATCGACCTCAATTCCGGCAACGCCGAACGCGGCATTTGCGCCATCCCCTACCAGCGCCTCTCCGACGGCAAGACCGTGTATTTCCCGGTCAACCTGATCGGCAATCTCTACGTCAGCAACGGCATGTCGGCCGGCAACACGCTGATGGAAGCGCGCACCCAGGCGCTGTCCGAAATCTTCGAGCGCCACATCAAGTTCCGCATCATCGCCGAGGGTCTGTGCCTGCCGGACGTGCCCGAAGACGTCATCAACCGTTATCCGCACATCGCCGCCGGAATCCGCGGCCTGCGCGAAGCCGGCTTCGGCATCCTGGTGAAGGACGCCTCGCTCGGCGGCCAGTACCCGGTGATAAACGTCACCCTGCTGCACCCCCACGACCAGGGCTGCTTCGCCAGCTTCGGCGCCCACCCCCGCTTCGAGGTCGCGCTGGAGCGCGCGCTGACCGAGCTGCTGCAGGGCCGCGCGCTCGAATCGCTGGCCGGCTTCCCGGCTCCCGGCTTCGACGAAGCCGAAATCGCCGACCCGCAGAACCTGGAAATCCACTTCGTCGATTCCAGCGGCGTGATTTCCTGGCAGTTCCTGCGCGACGCCCCCGACTTCGACTTCGTCGACTGGAACTTCGGCACCACCACCGAAGAGGATTACGCGTGGTCGTGTGACGCCCTGCATGCCGAAGGCCACGATATCTACATCGCCGACTTCACCCACCTCGGCGTCTACGCCTGCCGCATCCTGGTGCCCGGCGTATCCGAGATCTACCCGGTCGAGGAACTCGAATTCGAGAACAACAGCGTCGGCAACCTCATCCGCTCGGCGCTCGCCCGCCTGCCCGAACTGACCGACGAGGAATGCGCCGACCTGTTCGACCTGATCGGCGACCTGGAACTGGCGGATGATCGCCTGGTGACCGTGCTGATCGGCCTTGCTCCGGACGCCGACTCGCCGTGGACCGACATTCGCATCGGCGAGATCAAACTGCTGCTCGCGCTCGCGCTCGGCGACGACGATGCGATCCGCGATGGCTGCACCTGGATCGCCCAGTACGGCCAGCGCAGCGACGCGCGCCTGAAGGTCTACCGCTGCATCGCCGACCTCACCCAACTCGGCGACCCCAGCCCCTTTGAGCCCGCGCTGGCCCTGATGTACGGCCGCGAGACGCTGGAACAGGCATTCGCGCTGTTCAATCAGGACGAGCGGTTTTTTGGATTGACGATGCTGGGCGGAAACTTCGAGGGCAGCGCGATTCACCAGCGCCTGCTGGAGGCGTACCGCAAGGTGCGCGGCTAGCCCCCCGCACTTCCTACGCAGCCCATGTAGGTTGGGCTGCAAAGCCTAACAGCTTTGGCGCTTGTCCACTGATATGGTGAATACCTTGGGCTTGATTTCATTCAGCCAAACCTACGCAGACTGCCGAGCAAGCCGCGGCGCGATGATTTTGGGAGGTTACCGATCCTCGCGCGTGTGCCACAGCCGCAATACGTAGATCGTTGATTCCTGAATCTCATAGCGCAACTCATAATGCCCCACGAGAATCCGGCGCACCTCGCGAGGGTCGAACTCATCAAGCCGTTCGCCAATGCGCGGGTTAGCCAGCAAGCCAGATGGCGCAGCCGTGAGCACCTGTACGGTGCGCGCAGCCGCGTGTTTATTCACCGGGGCCAGAAACTCGTATAAACGAACCAGATCGGAGAGTGCCTTGCTGGTCCACTTCAGTTCCATCAGCGCGGCGCCGGCAAGGGCTTGTCGCTGCTGAGGCTATCGGCCCATGCCTGCACGGCCTGGTGGTCGATGACGCGACCCGCATCCACGTCAGCCAGCGCCTCGCGTGTCAGGCGGCTGCGTTCTTCCTCCTGGTCGATCCAGGCGGAGAGCGCTTGCTTTATGATCCATCCACGCGAGCGCTCAAGCCGAGCGGCCATCTGATCTACCTTTTCGGCCAAGGGGATGGGAACGTGCGCTGTCAGCACTTTGGTTTCGGTTTGTGCCATGCCTAACTTTCCTTCGCCTGCGGGTTGCCCGCACCATGATTAAAATCAAATCATAGTGATTGAGAATGATTGTATCAATCTCTGAAAAATCGATGGTTTCCAGCCGTACCGGCAAGACCACGCCCGGCGCCCTGGCAATGTTCGACAGGTACTACTCAGCCGGCCTCCGACAGCGCTTCGCCAATCAGGCTGGCCACCACGCCGCACTTTTTCAGAGCATCAATGAAGCGGCTCTGCTTGTCCTAGGGTTGGCTCGCTCCGCCCCCAACTTCCCCCCCCACCCTCGATCACCGGCGCCCCGTTCTCGCGGGCCAGTTCGGACTTCAGCGGCTTGCCGTCCGGCCCCAGTGAATACGTTG
>JAUPLV010000122.1 GCA_030836725.1 Pseudomonadota bacterium
GGCCAACTACCCCGAGATGACCGCCTGTCGCCGCAACAACGCCGCGCACCAGATCGAGGTGGTGGGCGGCAAGCTGCGCGCGATGATGCCCTGGATCGCCGCCAACAAGCTGGTCGATCACACCAAGAACTAAATGCGTGAGGGGGCAGGGGTGAGGTGTGAGGGGCGGCCAGCCCTGCGCGGCTCCCCCCTTTCTCCTCACCCTTCGCGCCTTACCCCTCACCCACTCACATGACCCATCCCCTTATCGCCCGCGAAGGCTGGCTGGTTTTGCTGGCCGCATTTGCGGCCGCACTGATTGCGACCTGGCTCGTCGGCTGGTGGTCGATTCCGTTCTGGATCTGGGCGGTGTTCGCGCTGCAGTTCTTCCGCGACCCGGCGCGCGTGCCGCCGTCCGACCCCGACGCGGTGATTGCGCCAGCCGATGGCCGCATCGTCGTGGTGGAAAAGGTCCATGACGAGTACCTGGATCGCGAGGCGCTGAAAATCAGCGTGTTCATGAACGTGTTCAACGTGCATTCCAACAAGAGCCCGGTCGACGGCGAGGTCAAGGGTATCTGGTATACGCCGGGCAGCTTCGTCAACGCCGACCTCGACAAGGCTTCCACCGAGAACGAGCGCAATGCGGTGTGGATTCACGGCGCACGCGGCGATGTCACCTCGGTGCAGATCGCCGGGCTGATCGCGCGACGCATCCTGTGTTACGTTCGGCTCGGCGACAAACTGGAGCGTGGCCAGCGTTACGGCTTCATCCGCTTCGGCTCGCGGGTCGACGTTTACCTGCCGACCACGGCGCGCGCCGAAGTCTCGATTGGCCAGAAAGTGACCGGTGGGCGTACCATACTGGCTCGTTGGTAAGCCTGAAGCCTATGTCCGAGCCCCTGCGTCGAAACTCTGAAGCGGATCGCCCGCGGATGCGCGATCGCGGCATCTACCTGTTGCCGAATCTGTTCACCACGGGCGCGCTGTTCGCCGGCTTCTACGCCATCGTCCAGGCGATGAACGGCCGGTTCGAATATGCCGCGGTGGCGATCTTCATCGCCATGGTGCTCGATGGCCTGGACGGCCGGGTTGCCCGATTGACCCACACGCAAAGCGCCTTCGGCGCTGAGTACGACAGCCTGTCCGATATGGTGTCGTTCGGCGTCGCTCCGGCGCTGGTCATTTATGAGTTCGCCCTGCAGGGCATGGGCAAGCTTGGCTGGATCGCTGCCTTTGTGTATTGCGCCGGCGCGGCCTTGAGGCTGGCGCGCTTCAATACCCAGCTCGATACCGTCACCGACAAGCGTTTCTTCCAGGGAATGCCCAGTCCGTCCGCGGCTGCATTGGTCGCCGGTTTTGTCTGGGTGATGGTCGAATACGGCGTCGCGGGACAGGACGTGCGCTGGCTGGCCGCGGCGATTGCGCTGTTCGGCGGAGTCTCCATGGTCAGTAACTTCCGCTTTTACAGCGGCAAGGAAATCAATCTCAGGAAGAGCGTGCCGTTCTTCGTCATCCTGCTGATCGTGCTGGCCTTCATTCTGGTGTCGACCAGTCCTCCCGAGGTGCTGTTCGGTGTGTTCGTGCTGTACGGTCTTTCGGGGTATGGCGATGCGCTGTTGCGGCTGTTGCGGCGCAAAAAACCGCACCCCTTGCAGGACGGGAAAAAATAGATAGAATTTGGACCATGCTTAATCAGCCGCATCCGCCCTATCTCCTCTGTCTGTCGAACGTCCTGTTCGGCGGTCTGCTGCTGCGCGTCGCGCGCACATATTAATCCCCCCTCCCTGCAGTACCCCGTGCCGCCAGCCTCATGCGGCAACCCCTATATAATGCGTCGGTTTGACGCCGACCTACCATGGAGCCTGCCATGAACGACCGTTTGTTTATTTTCGACACCACCTTGCGCGACGGCGAGCAAAGCCCCGGCGCGTCGATGACCAGGGAAGAGAAGTTGCGCATCGCGCGCCAGCTGGAAAAGCTCGGCGTCGATGTCATCGAGGCAGGCTTTGCCGCGGCCAGCCCGGGCGACGCCGAGGCGATCCGCACGATCGCCGAAACGATCCAGGGCTCGACCGTGTGCTCGCTGGCGCGCGCCAACGAGCGCGACATCCACGCGGCGGGCGGCGCGATCAAGCCGGCGAGCCGGGGTAATCGTGCGGGGGGTCGCATCCATACCTTTATCGCCACCAGCCCGATCCACATGGAAAAGAAGTTGCGGATGCAGCCGGACCAGGTGGTCGAGGCCGCGGTGAAAGCGGTGAAGCTCGCGCTCGAATACACCGACGACGTCGAGTTCTCGGCCGAGGACGCGGTGCGTTCCGAGATGGATTTTCTGGTGCGCATCTTCGACGAGGTGATCCGGGCTGGCGCCAGGACCATCAACGTGCCCGACACTGTCGGCTACAGCATTCCGGCGTTGTGGGGCGAGCGCATGAAGCAGTTGATTGAGCGCGTGCCCGGTTCGGACAAGGTCATCTGGTCGACCCACTGCCACAACGACCTCGGCATGGCCGTGGCCAACTCGCTGGCCGCGGTGATGAACGGCGCGCGTCAGGTCGAATGCACCATCAACGGGCTGGGCGAGCGCGCCGGTAACGCCTCGCTGGAAGAGGTCGTGATGGCGGTGCGCACCCGCCGCGACGTGTTCAGTTGCGACACCCGCATCGACGCGACGCAGATCGTTCCGGCTTCCAAGCTCGTCTCTACCATCACCGGCTACCCGGTGCAGCCGAACAAGGCCATCGTCGGGGCCAATGCCTTCGCGCACGAATCGGGAATCCATCAGGACGGCGTGCTCAAGCATCGCGAAACCTACGAGATCATGCGGGCCGAAGACGTGGGCTGGAACGCCAACCGTCTGACTCTCGGAAAACTTTCGGGACGCAATGCCTTCAAGACCAAGCTGGCCGAGTTGGGGATCGTCCTCGACAGCGAAGAGGCGCTCAACGCCGCGTTTGCCCGCTTCAAGGATCTGGCCGACAAGAAGCGCGAGATTTTCGACGAGGATTTGCAGGCGCTGGTTTCGGACGAAGGCTATGCGGCCGAGCACGAGCGCTACAAGCTGTTATCGCTGAAAGTGTGTTCGGAGACCGGCGAAGTGCCGCACGCGCAGATGGTGTTCACCGACGAAGGCGTCGAGAAGCAGGCCGACGGCCTGGGCTCCGGTCCGGTCGACGCCACCTTCAAGGCGCTCGAATCGGTGGTGAAAAGCGGCGCCGACCTGCTGTTGTATTCGGTCAACAACATCACCAGCGGGACCGATTCCCAGGGTGAAGTCACCGTGCGGCTGGCGATGGGCGGCCGCGTGGTGAACGGCCAGGGCGCCGACACCGACATCGTGGTGGCGTCGGCCAAGGCCTACCTCCACGGTCTCAACAAACTACACAGCAAGCGCGAGCGCGCGCATCCCCAGGTTTAAAAATCCGGATGGCCGATTGGCGGGTCGACAGGGCGCTCATGGCGCGCCCTGTTGACCTGTTTCGTCCATGGTCGCACCATCATGCGTGCCAATTGGACCATCCGGGATAAAACCAGGCAAACCTGCAGGAGCCCCATCTTGAAAAACATCGAGGAACGACTTGCGCAAGTCGAAGCGCGGCTTGATCGGATGGAGCGGCTGCTTTCGCCGATTCCGGCGACCAGCGTCGCAGAAGCGGACAAGCCCGCCGAGCCGGTTGCCGAAGCGCGCAAGCCGGCGAGCCCGCCGCCGGCACAGGCGCTGAAGCGGAGCGACCCGGTCTACGCCAGCGCCGGCGGCTCGCTGTCGGTGACCCGGATTCTCGGCTGGACCGGCGCGACGGCGCTGGTGCTGGCGGTGGCCTACCTGATCCGGCTGGCCCTCGATGCGGGCTGGCTGACGCCGGAACGGCAGCTCGGGCTGGCGGTGCTCTCCGGGTTCGCGCTGATCGGCGCGGGGCTCAAGCTGCGCGCGGCCGACCGCGAATACGCGAGCCTGCTGCCCGCCGGCGGCCTGGTGGTGCTGTTCCTCGCGATCTATGGCGCGCATCTCTACTATCACTTCATCGGCGTGCCGATGGCGACCGGCGCGGTGATCCTCACCTGTCTCGCCGCGCTGTGGCTGGGCCGGCTGTTCGAGAGCGAACTGTACGGCCTGTTCGCGGTGGTGGGCTCCTACTCGGCGCCTTTCCTGCTGCATACGCTGGCCGGTTCGGTGATCGATCTGGTGATTTATTTCTCGGCCTGGAGCGTGCTGTTCTGCCTCTATTCGATCTGGATCGGCAACCGCCGGGCCTATCTGCTGGCGGCATACCTGGCCTTGCTGGGGTTCCATTACCTGTGGAAGCAGATGTCGCCGGGCGAGTGGGCGGCGGCCTTTACCTTCCAGGTTATCCAGTTCGCGATTTTCCTGGTCGGCGCCATCGGCTTCTCCGTTCGCCGCCAGCGCCCGATGAGCAGGGATGAGGCCGCCGTCCACCTGCCGCTGCTGCTGATTTTTTACGCCTTGCAGTATGAATTGCTGAACCGGCATCTGCCGGCGCTGGCGCCGTGGATTGCGCTGGGCAGCGCGGGCGTGTTGCTGCTGGCTTATCTGGTCGCGAAACGGATGCTGGATCGGCCGCTGGAATCCGGTGCGATGCTGGTGGGCGCCTATGCGTCGCTGGCGCTGTTTCACGCCGGCTACATGGAACTGTTGCCGGACGCCTTCGCGCCCTGGGTCGCCTTGCTGTTGCTGCCCGCGGCGGGCCTGTACTTCCGCGCCCGCGGCGGTGCGGCGTCGGTGACCTGGCCGGTCCGCGCGCTGGTCGCGATCGTTTTCGCCATCAACTACCTGCGGGTGATCGGCGGCTCGGGTATCGACACGGTTCCCGCGCATGACCTGCTGGCCTTGCTCTACGCGGCCGAACTGTATGTCGCCTATGTCCTGGCGCGGCGACTTCCCGCCCTGGAGGACCTGGCCACCCCCGCCCTGTATGTCGGCCATGTCGCCCTGATGAGCGCGGCGGTGCAGATCTTCGACGGGCAACTGGTCGTCTCCTTCGCCTGGGGCGCCATCGCGCTGGCCTGCCTGGCCCTGGCCTTCAAATATGGCGACAAGGTGCTCGGCAAATCCTCCCTGCTCATCTTTGCTGCTTCCGCCGCCAAGGTCATGTTGTTCGACCTTTCCAGCGCCACCCCGCTGGTGCGGATCGGCCTTCTGGTGATCCTTGGCGTCACGCTGTATGTGGGCGGCTGGATGTACAAGAAAGTCGATTCAATCGACGACAAGGCCGCGGCCGACTGAATGAAAGAGGGCGGGGCAACAAGAGGGGGCCGGCGAAGGCGCGTGGAGTAGGCCGTGCCTTGGGACAATCGGGCCGGCTGTACTAGTCTGAAACCTCGGACGACGGATGTCGCGGGAGGAACTGCCATGAAAAAACGGGACTACCCGCTGGACAGGGTCTATGGCCTGCTGGAGTCCGGCCCGGTGGTACTGGTGACGACGGTGCGCAAGGGCCGCGCCGACATCATGACGATGTCGTGGCACACCATGATGGAGTTCGAGCCGCCGCTGGTCGGCTGCGTGATCAGCGGCCGCAATGCCTCGTTCGACGCGCTGAAGGCGACCCGGGAATGCGTGATCAATATCCCGACACGGGAACTGGCGAAGCAGGTGGTGGGCATCGGCAACTGTTCCGGGCGCGAGGTCGACAAATTCGACAAATTCGCGCTGACGCCCGCCGCCGCTTCACGGGTGCAGGCGCCGCTGATCGCGGAATGCTATGCCAGCCTGGAATGCCGGGTGGCCGACACGCGGCTGGTGAATCGCTACAACTTCTTCGTTCTGGAGGTGGTGCAGGCGTGGGTCGACACCTCGATCAAGCAGCCGCGGACGCTGCATCATCGCGGCAACGGCGTCTTCGCGGTGGCCGGCGAGACGGTCAGGCTGCGCTCGGCGATGAAGTAGCCCCGCGGTCCGGCTTGGTTTCCGCCCGCGACCGACTACTCTCAATACAGATCAACCTGTTCGAGCGGAGGGAAGGCATCATGAGCATCGCAAAAACCATCGAAGTGACGGCCAGTTCCAAAAAAGGGTTTGAGGACGCAATCAAGCAGGGCGTCGCGAAGGCGGCCGAGTCGCTGGAAAACATCACCGGCGCCTGGGTGATGGATCAGGAAGTGAAGGTGAACAAGGGCAAGATCACCGAATTCTCCGTCAGGATGAAACTGACCTTTGTCCTGAAGTAGGTCGCACTTGGCACGGGCACGCTTGCGCGAAGCCGTGCCCGACGCTCGATCGCGCAGGAGTTCCCCCGCATCCATTGCGAAGCCGCATAATGCGCGCTGCGTTTTGGCCGCCTGCGCGGCAGTCTGAGTTCATGCCCAATCTTCCCTACTGGCGCCTGTCCGGTTTCTATTTCTTCTACTTCGCCTTCGTCGGCGCGATGTCGCCGTTCTGGGGTCTGTACCTGCAGTCGCTGGCATTCAGTGCATTCCAGATCGGCGTGCTGATGTCGCTGCTGCAGGTGATGCGGATTTTTGCGCCCAACATCTG
>JAUPLV010000123.1 GCA_030836725.1 Pseudomonadota bacterium
CACCATTGCGGAACGTACGCACATCCTCGCACTGAATGCGTCCATGCACGCGGCGTCAGCCGGTGAGGCCGGACGCGGATTCGCGGTGGTGGCGGAAGAGGTGCAGCGACTCGCTGAAAACTCCCGTCAGGCAACGGCGCAAATCGCCACGCTGGTCAACAACATTCAGGTCGAAACGGTCGATACCGTGAACACCATGAACGCCGCCATCACCCAGGTTGTGGACGGTTCGCGACTCGCGGAGCAGGCCGGCGAACAGATGAAGCTGACGCAGGAGGCAACCGCCGGTCTCGTGGAATCCGTTCGTCAGATTGCCGCCAGCTCGCAAGAGCAGGCGCAGCAGTCCAGCGGTCTTCTGTCCCGCGCCGAAGACATCCGCAAGAGTTCCGAGCATACCAGCCGTGAACTTGTCGAGCAGTCGGAGCAGACAGGAAACCTGGTGGAATACGCGAAGGCGTTGCTGGGCGCGGTGCGTGTATTCAAGCTGCCGGCCTGATGACCGGCGCCGGGCGCATTCCGCCCGGCGGCCCTGCAACCCAGACTTTGCCATGGGTACGATATGAACAGGATAGATGATCCGGTGTCCGACCTCACTTCAGCCGGGAAGAACGCGACCGAAATGTGGGATGCGGTAGGCTTGTCGCTGGATAAAGTCCTGGCGGCGTTGTCCGGGCGGGATGCGATCCTGGCGGACCCGAAGGAAGCCGATGCTGCCCTGGGTATCTACAGCCGGGCGCTGAACGATATTTCGACGCTGGCGGCGGATTACAGGTCCCTGGAACTGGTGGCGCTCACCATGCGCATGTCCCGCCATGTGAGCGGCATGCGTGAACAGGGGCGAGGCTTGCGTCATGCGGACCTCGATTTCCTCGAACAATGGCCAGTGCAACTCGCCGCCTATCGGACGGCCCCGGATGGGCCTGCGGGCATGCAGGCGCTGGAGGCGCTGGAGGCGCGCTTGCATGGCGATCACTCGTCCAGCCCGTTGCCTCGGAATGAGGGCGAGTCGACGATCGGGTTGCTGCAAATGCCCGGTGATGTGCCGGTAACCGACGGTGGCCTGGTCATCGATGAGGTGCCGGGACCGGGCGGTTGCGGGACAACCGTAGCCAGTTCCATGGAAGAGGCGGTTTCGCCCGCAGGCGAAATTCCGCCGGGAGTCGCGCCCCTCGATGCCGCTGCCGATGTCTCGCAGTTGCTGGGGGAGATGGAAACCCTGTTTTCCGCAGCCGAGCAGTTCGATGTCCTC
Organism: Pseudomonadota bacterium; assembly: GCA_030836725.1. Lineage (GTDB taxonomy): Bacteria > Pseudomonadota > Gammaproteobacteria > Burkholderiales > Thiobacillaceae > Thiobacillus. Next base: position 1,250 of record JAUPLV010000123.1, read on the forward strand.
GGCCTGCAGGAGATTTGCCTGCGGGTTCGGCACAACATGGAGCGTTATCAGGAGGAAGACGGCCTCGATCAGGCCGCCCTCGACAGGCTGTCGCGGTTCCCGCCTCTGGCCTATGGCTATCTGGAGTCCCCCCAGTCGCCGGAGGCGGCATCCGCACTCGTCGATTTCCTGCGGGGCGATTGGCCTGCGCCGCTCGATGCCGACGAGGCCGAGGCCATGCTGTTTCTGCTCCAGGATGGTTTCGGCGTGCCTGCGCAGGACGATGCATCAAGCACACAGGATGTCCCGAGCGCGCAAGACGACGCATCCCTGAAAGCGGTTGACGCAAGGGACGAGGCGGTACCAGCCCCGCTCCAGCAGGCTGACGCTATGGTTGACGATGCAACTCACGTTGCCGCAGCCGCATCGGTGGAGGAGGCGGTTTCGCCCGTGGGCGAAATTCCGCCGAGAGTCGCGCCCGCGGATGCCGCCACCCTCGATGTCGCGCCGCTGCTGGAGGAAATGGAAACCCTCTTTGCCACGGCCGAGCAGTTCGATGTCCTCGGCCTGCAGGAGATATGCCTGCGGGTTCGGCACAACATGGAGCGTTATCAGGAGGAAGACGGCCTCGATCAGGCCGCCCTCGACAGGCTGTCGCGGTTCCCGCCTCTGGCCTACGGCTATCTGGAGTCCCCCCAGTCGCCGGAGGCGGCATCCGCACTCGTCGATTTCCTGCGGGGCGATTGGCCCGCGCCGCTCGATGCCGACGAGGCCGAGGCCATGCTGTTTCTGCTCCAGGATGGTTTCGGCGTGCCTGCGCAGGACGATGCATCAAGCACACAGGATGTCCCGAGCGCACAAGACGAACCCGGCGCGCAAGATGACGCATCCCTGAAAGCGGTTGACGCAAGGGACGAGGCGGTACCAGCCCCGCTCCAGCAGGCTGTTGTGGACATTGGCGACGAAACGCACGTTGCCGAGCCCCAGAGCGTCATCAGAGGGTTGATGGGCTTGTTCACCCAGGAATTGCTGGAAACGCAGACGGAACTGGCGCGTATGCTCGTCGAAGCGCTGTCGCCCGGAAGCTCGCCCGAGCAGCGGCGGGAGGCGATCGAAAACTATGCGGAACAGATTGAGCGGATCGGCATGGGCGCGGAAGCGGTCGGCCTTTCTTCCCTGAGCCGTTATGCCACTTCCATGCACAGACGGATTCATCACGCGGCCTCCAGCAGTCTGACCGCGCAACAGCACGAGGCCCTGGTCTTGCTGCCGGGTTCGCTGCGCGCTTATCTGGCCGCGCCGGACGATCCGAGCACCGGCGCGGGCCTGATCGATCTGCTTCAGGGAGACGTCTGGAGGCCGTCGCCGGAGCCTGGCTATGTCAATGCGCTGACACTTGGCTTGGCGATGGTGGAGCAGACGAAGGATGCGCCCGATGCGGTAGCCCGCCAGACGAAGGCGCAACCCGAGGATGTCGTGCTGACCCTGCCGGCGGACCTGAACCAGGAACTGCTGGACGGTCTGCTGCTTGAACTTCCCGTGCATACCGGCGAATTCTCCGCGGCCATCCAGCACCTCGCCGCGGGTTCGGGAACCCTGGCCGACATCGATGTCGCCAAGCGTGCGGCCCATACGCTCAAGGGCGCGGCCAATACGGTGGGCATCAGGGGCATTGCAACCCTGACGCACCATGTCGAGGACATCCTCGTCGCGCTGTCCAAACACTCCGCCCTGCCGAACCGGGCTCTGGCCGAAACGCTGTCCAATGCGGGCGACTGCCTGGAAGCGATGGGTGAAGCGGTGATGGGGACCGGCCCCGAGCCGGACTATGCTTTGGCCGTGGTGCAGGAAATTCTGGACTGGGCCAACAAGATCGACCGCGAAGGCATTCCCGCTGCGGATGATGAGATGGCGCATGCGCCATCCGACGCTTCCAATGCCGGTTCCGGGGATGAATCCGGCGCCGCTGCCGGCGCAGCGTCGCTGCTGCAGCATGAGGCCATGGTGCGGGTTCCGGCCAGCCTGATCGACGAGCTGTTGCGGCTGATGGGTGAAAACATCATCTCCACCGGACAGTTGCGCGAACGTTTGCGCCGTCTGGTTCAGCAAAACAGGGTCTTGCAGGAACAAAACCATGTGTTCCTGCAACTGGCGATCGAGCTGGAGGAAATGGTCGATCTGCGCGATGCCGGGCGGACGTTCGGACAGGCGCGCGACGACGATGATTTCGATCCGCTGGAGTTCGAGCACTACAGCGAACTTCACACCCTGAGCCGCCGCCTGATCGAGGCTGCGACCGACGCCGGCGAGTTGTCCCGCGATACCAAAAACGAACTTAGCGACCTCAATGAACTGGTCGAGGTTCAGAGCCGGCTGCATACCCAGGGCCAGAACACGGTTTTGCGCACCCGCATGGTGCCGGTGGCGACTATCGTATCCCGCATGCAGCGCAGCGTGCGCCAGGCCGCGCGGCTGCTGGACAAGCAGGTTGCGCTGGTCGTGAACGGCTCCGACACGATGGTCGACAGCAATATTCTCAACGACCTGGTCGACCCGCTGATGCACATGCTGCGGAATTCCGTCGATCACGGAATCGAGCCGCCCCCGCAGCGTGCGGCTGCCGGAAAATCCGGCGAGGGGCGCATCGAACTGTCTTTCCTGCGCGAGGGCAACCAGGTGGTGGTCCGCTGCCGCGACGACGGCGCCGGCCTGAACCTGGCGGCGATCAAGCGCAACGCCGAGGAAAAGGGGCTGATCGCCGTCGGGCAGTCGCCGAGCGACGACGAACTCGCCCGCCTCATTTTTGCGCCAGGATTTTCCACCCGCAACGAGTCCACCCAGGTCTCCGGCCGGGGGATCGGCATGGATGTGGTCTATAGCCGGGTGTTGCAGCTCAAGGGCATCATCAATCTCCATGGCACGGCCGGTCAGGGTCTGGAGATCGAGATCCGCCTGCCGGCCACGCTGATTTCGACCTACGCGCTGCTGGTGCGCGCCCGTCAGCACGTTTTTGCCATCTCCAGCTATGGCATCCATGATATCCACTATGTCACTCCCGACCAGATACATGCCGTCGGCTCGGAGCAATTCTTCCGGCTGGGCGAGGAGATCTATCCGCTCGCCGATTTCTCCGCCTTGCTCAATCTTCCGCATAGCCGTCGCAGCAACGAACGCGACGAAGGCTTCCCGGTATTGCTGGTGCGCCAGGACAGCGGTGCGGTGCACGCGGTCCGGGTGCAGGAGATCATCGACAGCAGCGAACTGGTGGTGAAAGGTTTCGGGCGTTATGTGCCGAAACCGCAGGGTGTGGTGGGCGCCACCATTTTGGGTGACGGCAGCGTGGCGGCGGTGATCGACCTGCCTGAGGTGATGCGCAAGTCGGTTCGTTTGACGAGCGCTTCGGAGTCGCAGGATTCTCACGCTTCGCGGAGCGATGCCGCCGGCGGCAGGGCCTTGCGCTTCACCGCGCTGGTTGTCGACGATTCGCTGTCGGCGCGGCGCGCCACCGCGCAGTTCATGAAGGATGCCGGCTTCGATGTGCGTACCGCCATCGACGGACTCGAGGCTGTTTCGATCCTCGACAAGTGGAAGCCGAAAATCATGCTGGTCGACATGGAAATGCCGCGCATGAACGGTCTGGAGCTGACCTCGCACGTTCGCGCCAGGGACGGCATGGAAAACGTGCCTGTGATCATGATCACCTCGCGTTCTACGGAGAAGCACCGGCAGCAGGCCGAGTCGGTCGGGGTCAACGTCTATCTCACCAAGCCGTTTTCCGATGACCAACTGCTCAAGCACGTGATGGAATTGACGGCGACGTGACATGAATCCGAAGCGTAACGATGGTCTGCCGCCCGCCGACGAAACAGCCTATGCGCTGTTGCGCCTGGATGAACTGCGCTTACTCGTACCACAGCACGATATCCGGCTCCTCGAGCCTTCCGTGGATGTGACGCTGGACGCCCCACCGGCGGGTGGTATCGGTTGGATGACGTTCCGGCAGCAGCGTGTTCCCGTTTTCAGTCTTTCCGCGGAGCTCAATTGGCAGTCCGAGGCGGAGAAGAGCCATACGATCTGTGCTTTGCTGGAGGCGGAAGGGCGGTATTTCGGGCTGTTGTGCACCGAGGTCGGCCTGCTCGGAGCCGACGAAATTGCCTTCCATGAAATCCCGCGCGCCATGACCACGCCACAGGCACCGTTTCACCGTCTCGCCTTGCATGGCGATCATTTGGCATGCGTGTCATCCGCGTCGCAAATCTTCGCCTTTCTGCCATCGCAGGGGACGAGTGTCGATCAGGGATTCCGGGAGTCGCTATGAAAGAATCGACGGCGTGGCTGCTGGATTTCGGGGATGAACTATTTGCCGCGGTGGGCGAGCGGGAACTGATGCACCTCGTATCGCAGCCGCACTTGCTGACTGTGCCATTGTCGCCGCAGCACTGCGGTTCGGTGCTTGCGTGGCAGAAACATCTGTTGCCGGTATGGGATATCCGAACCTGGCTCGGACAACGCAGCGAGAGCGAGGGCGATACGCTTGCCGCCGTCGTGGGGTATCAGCACCGGCCACGGCAGACGCCGATGTTCGGCGTCATCGCCCTGTCCAGCCCGCCGCGGCGTGTGATCGTGAAAGATACCGATGCCTGTGAACTGCCCGATGGGCGGTCGTGGCGAACCATTGCGAGATCATGCTTCCTGCATGGGCAACAGCCGGTGCCGATCCTCGATTTGGCGGCGATGTTTACGCAAGCACCCAAACCTTCCGGTGTCCGTAAGAAAACAGAACCCCAACCCTTGGTTAACGGATGACGGGAGAACAGTTCTGTCGGTGCCGGGATGCAAGGTGACTGGAACCCTGGGTGACTGGAACCCCGGCGCAATAAAAACCTGGCTCGCGGATATCCCCCTAAACGCCCGCCCAGCCTTGACCGGATTGGCACCGGGCCGAGTCCGCAGCCGGCGATGCAATCGCCGCTCAGGTCGGCAGCGCGATTTTCTGGTCGATGCTGAATTGGTAGTCGTGGAATACCTGTTCCGCGGTGAGTACCTGATAACTGCCATCGGGAAGGCGGCGGGTGGTGTCCTTTAGGCGGTAGGTGGTCTGGCCGCAGGTCCAGATGTCGAAATTGCGCATGTGGGTGCACAGGCAGGTCTTGTCGTAGACCTTCACTTTTTT
>JAUPLV010000027.1 GCA_030836725.1 Pseudomonadota bacterium
GCCGTAGCCGTAGGGCTGAATCTTCGCCGCGTCGTAGGGTTGCCAGCCGGTCGCCCACACCACTGCGCCCGCCTTGACCTGGATCGTCTCTTCCTTCATGTCGAGGTCGATCGCGCCGTACTTGCACGCGGCTTTCGCCTTGTCGGCATCGGCCGTGCCGATGATCGCCGGGTCGAGCACGTAACGCTGCGGGTAGGCCATCGCGTTAGGCAGGAACGCCGCCTTGTGCTGGCCGAGGTTGTAGTTGAACGGGTCGTCGACCATCGTCTCCACCGCGCGGCCGCAGTCGCCGCAGGCGGTGCAGTTCTCGTTGACGTAGCGCGGCCGCACCTTGATGGTGACCGTGTAGTCGCCGGTGACGCCTTCGATGCCGGAAACTTCGGCCATCGTCAGCAAACGAATTCGGGGATTGTTCTTCAGACGGCGCTGGTTGATCTCCAGGCCGCAGATGGGGTGGCAAAGCTTGGGAAAGTACCGGTACAGCTGGGAGGTACGCCCGCCCAGTGCTGGATTTTTCTCAACCAGAACAACGTTCTTGCCGGTTTCGGCCGCTTCAAGCGCAGCGGTCATGCCGGAAATCCCGCCGCCCACCACGAGTATGGTCTCGTTGGTTGCAACATGCTCCGTCATTGTTGTTTCCTCCATCCGATGGATGCAAAATCATCTGAAACCATCCGGGATTCTCCCGGACAGCCGGGTTTCTGGCCCGGAACTGAATCGGCGGAATGGTACACCGAAGCCGATGCCTGGCGCCACGGGCAAGCCTCCCATCTCAATCCAAGTTTTCTATGCGGGAATAAGGGGAAGTGCGGACACGGGCGCCTGGAAGTCATGAAGCGTGGTTCAAGTACCCAGCACCCCGGCAAACCAGCGCGCCTTATGCAGCCCCGCGCTCACGAAATGCGCGCGGGCGCGCTGCAGTTGCGTCGCCGTGCCCGCCGCATAAATATCGAAGCGATGCAGGTCGGGGTAGTCGACCACGATACTTCCCAGCAATGACTCCGGATCGTCGGTCGGCGCGTGCGGCAGGTAATTGAAATTATCCAGCGCATCGGTCCAGGTGCGACAGAGGTTGTCCTGATAATGCCCGGCTTCGTCGGCCAGCCAGTGCAGGTCCATCGATTCGGCCAGTTCCAGCGACATGGCGTGCTGGATCAGGCTCTTGATCGGGGCAAAACCGGCACCGAAGGCCAGAAAAATCACCGGGCGTGGCGAGTCCTCATCCAGGACGAATTCGCCATACGGCCCTTCCAGGTTCACCGTATCGTTGGCTTTCATGGTGGTGAACAGGGATTCGGCGAACGCATCGCCGGGGCTGCGCGGAATCTGGATTTCGATGTGGCGATCCTCGCACGGGCAACTGGCAATCGCGTAGCGCCCATGCACGCCATCGAGCGAAACGTCGATGCTTTGCCCGGCGAGAAAGCGCAGGCGCTGGCTGCGCGGCGCGATGATGTGCAGCGCGGCGATCCGCGAATTGAACACCTCTACGGATTTCACCCTGGCGGCAAGCCGCTGCACCGGAATATCCCGAGCGCCCGCCACGTTGGCCTCGATCACCACATCGTTCACCGGCGCATACGAACACAGCAGGATCACTCCGGCATCCTTGTCCGCCTGCTTCAGCACGTAGTCGTGGGCATGGACTTTTTTCACCTTGCCCGACAGCAGCCGCGCCCTGCAATCGCCGCAATTGCCGTTGCTGCAACCGTAATCGAGTGAAACGCCGTTGCGCAGCGCGGCATCCAGCAGCGTATCGTTGCCCTCGACAAGGAACTCATGGCCGCTCGGCTGGATGGTCACATGGGCTGACATGATCTTGCGTATCCTTTCCTGCGCAATCGCCGCCTGGGCCTGCACGGCATCCGGCGGCATTTCATCCAGGTTGCGCAGCAGAAAAGCGCGCAAGGCGTGCAGGGCATGGCGGGTCTCGGCGCTTTTGTCTTCCTCAAGTTCGTCGATCTTCTCGTCCAGCCAGGTCATCACATTGCCGTAATGGCGCAGCAAAGCCTTGGCCGCCGCGTAGTCGTCGCCCAGTTCGGTCAAGCGCGCCGCCAGGACTTCCTTGTCCGGCAAGGCGCGCTCGAACACCCGCTTGGCAAACGCCTTGTCCTTGATTTCCGTCACCCGGCGAAACTCCGCATCGTCGTCCCATTTCACCTCTGGAAACGCGCGCAGCAATTCGTCGAGTTCGACCATTCCGTCGAATGTTGCCAGCGTGCCGCCACGGATCATCTCCTGCAGCGCATGGCGCGGCTGTCCAACCAGCTTGGCGACGCGGGAAAGCGGAATCAAATGGCCCATGAAATCATGTTAGCCCATTCGGCCGGGGGTGAAATCGGGAATTAAACCGACGATTCGGAATCCATGATCCGGGCGTGCCGGCGCTTCTGCCAATACAATCGCATCATGCCTTCCATCACCACCCGCCCCTGCCCCGCCGACATCCGCACCGCCCTTGAGCAGGCCGGCCTGGCGCCCGCCTGGGCCAGGCTCTATGCCGCGCGCGGCGTCACCCACCCCGACCAGGTCGCGCACCGTCTGCCGCAACTGCTGCCGCCCGCCGGGCTGCTGCATATCGAGCGCGCCGCCGCGCTGCTGGCCGATGCCATCCACGCGAACAAGCGCCTGCTCATCATCGCCGACTACGACGCCGACGGCGCCACCGCCTGCGCCGTCGGGGTGCGCGGCCTGCGCCTGCTCGGCGCACGGGTCGACTATCTGGTGCCCCACCGGCTCGAACACGGCTACGGCCTCACCCCCGACATCGTCGAACTCGCCGCGGAACGCCAGCCCGACCTGATCGTCACCGTCGACAACGGCATCGCCGCGGTTGAAGGGGTGGCGGCAGCGAACGCGCTCGGCATTCCGGTGCTGGTCACCGACCACCATCTGCCCGGCGACACGCTGCCGGACGCCGCATGCATCGTCAACCCCAACCAGCCGGGCTGCGGTTTCGCCTCGAAGAACCTGGCCGGCGTGGGGGTGATGTTCTACGTGCTGCTGGCGCTGCGCGCCGAGCTGCGCCAGCGCGGGGCTTATGCCAGCCAGCCTGAACCGGATCTGCGCGCCCTGCTCGATCTGGTCGCGCTCGGCACCGTGGCCGACGTGGTGAAGCTCGACGCCAATAACCGCACCCTGATCGAGAACGGCCTGGCGCGGATGCGCGCCGGCAAGGCCAGCGCCGGCATCAACGCGCTTTTTCGCGCCGCCGGGCGCGATCCGGCGCGCGCCACCGTGTTCGATCTCGGCTTCATGCTCGGTCCGCGGCTCAACGCCGCCGGACGCATCGACGACATGGCGCTCGGAATCGAATGCCTGCTGGCCGACGATCCCGCCGCCGCGCAGCAGCTGGCGCAACAGCTCGACACCCTCAACCGGACCCGCCGCGACGTCGAAGCCGACATGCTGGATGAAGCGCTCGCCATCCTCGCCCGCTTCAACCCCGGCGACAGCCACAGCCTTACCGCGTATCAGCCCGGCTGGCACATCGGCGTGATCGGCATCCTCGCCTCGCGGCTCAAGGACAAATTCCATCGCCCCACCATCGTGCTGGCCAGCACCGAAGGCGGTGAACTCAAGGGCTCGGGCCGCTCCATTCCCGGCCTGCACCTGCGCGACGCGCTCGATCTGATCGACAAGCGCCATCCCGGCCTGATCTTGAAATTTGGTGGTCATGCCATGGCCGCCGGGCTCAGCCTGCCCGCCGACCGCCATGCCGATTTCAGCGCGGCCTTCGAGGCCGTAGTCCGCGAACTGATCGACCCGGCCGACCTGGAAGGCGCGATCGAAACCGACGGCGAACTGGATGCGGCCGAACACAGTTACGAACTCGCCGAACAGTTCGACCGCGCGGTCTGGGGTCAGGGCTTCCCGGCCCCGCTGTTCTGCGCCGCCTTCGATGTCGTGGCGCAGCGCGTCGTTGGCGAAAAACACATGAAGCTCAGGCTGTCACGCGACGGCAACGTATTCGAAGCGATGCGTTTTTTCCACTCCGAGCCGCTGCCGGAACGCATTCGCGCCGTCTACGCGCTGATGCCCAACGAATTCAACGGGCAGCAGGCGCTGCAGCTGAAGCTGCAGCACTGGGAGCCGGCAAGCTGAAGCCAGCCTGCCGCATCAAACATACCCGTCCGGATTGCCCTGCTGCCAGCGCCACGCATCCGAGCACATGTGCCGCAGGTCGTATTCGGCGCGCCAGCCCAGGTCGCGCGCGGCGCGCGACGGATCGGCCCAGCACTGCGCCACGTCCCCCGGACGGCGCGCCACGATCCGATACGGCACCTGTTTGCCGCTGGCGGCCTCGAACGCCCGTACCATGTCGAGCACGCTCACCCCGCGACCGGTACCGAGGTTCCAGGTCCGCACCCCGCCCGGCTCGCGCAACGCGTTCAGCGCGGCGACATGCCCGCGCGCCAGGTCGACCACATGGATGTAGTCGCGCACCCCGGTGCCGTCGGGGGTGGGATAGTCGCCGCCGAAGACGTTGAGATGCGGGCGGCGGCCCACCGCAACCTGCGCCACGTAAGGCATCAGGTTATTGGGGATACCGCGCGGGTCTTCGCCGATCAGCCCCGATTCGTGCGCGCCCACCGGGTTGAAATAGCGCAGCAGCGCCACATTCCAGCCGGCGTCCGCGTGCGCGATGTCGCGCAGCATCTCCTCGATGAAGAGCTTGGAACGGCCATAGGGATTGGTTGCCGACAACGGAAAATCCTCGCTGATCGGCACCGTCGCCGGATCGCCGTACACCGTGGCCGACGACGAGAACACCACCGACTTCACCCCGGCCGCGGCCATTTCCTCGAACAGCGCGATGCTGCCCGCGATGTTGTTGTCGTAATACAGGAGCGGCTTTTCCACCGACTCGCCGACCGCCTTCAGCCCGGCAAAATGCACCACCGCATCGATCGCATGGTCGGCAAACAGCGTGCGCAGCGCCGCGTGGTCGCGGATGTCGCCTTCGACGAAGGTCGCCCGTCTGCCGGCAATCCGCGCCACCCGATCCAGCGATTTCACGCTGCCGTTCGACAGGTTGTCGTACACCACCACCTCGTGCCCCGCCGCCAGGCATTCCACCGCGGTATGCGAGCCGATATAGCCGGCTCCGCCGGTCAACAATACGTTCACGCGCGCCTCCCGTTCAAGCTTGTGCGTTGCCCGCTTCCAGGCACAGCGCCAGCGCCGTGTGCCAATCCTGCAGGCGCAGGCCGAAAGTTTTTGACAGCTTGCCGTTGTCGAGCCGCGAATTGAGCGGGCGTCTGGCCGGGGTTGGATATTCGCTGCTGGGGATGGGATGCAGGCGGGCGAGCGCACGCTTCTCCCCGGATGCGTCGAGCGCCCGGATCGCCTCGGCAAAGCCGTGCCAGGAGGTCTCGCCGGCATTGGTCATGTGGTAGACGCCCCAGGGTTCGGCGCCGGCAAAGCCGCCCGCCGGCGAAGCGATCTGGCCCAGCGCCAGGGCGGTCGCCTCGGCCAGGTCGCGGCACCAGGTCGGCGCGCCGGTCTGGTCGGCGACGATCTTCAACTCCGGACGCTCGCGCATCAGGCGGCGCATGGTCAGCAGAAAATTGCTGCCGCGGGCGCCGTACACCCACGAGGTGCGAAAGATGAGATGGCGGCAGCCGCTTGCCTGGATCGCGCGCTCCCCTTCCAGCTTGGTGGCGCCGTAGACGTTGAGCGGGTCGCAGCGATCATCCTCGCGCCACGGTTCGCCGCCGCTGCCATTGAACACGTAGTCGGTGGAGTAATGCACCAGCAACGCATCGAGCGTTTCAGCCTCTTCGGCGAAAATGCCGGGGGCGATGGCGTTCACCGCGTGCGCCAGCTCGGCCTCGCTCTCCGCCTTGTCAACCGCCGTGTAGGCCGCCGGATTGACGATGATCGCAGGCGCGATCTCGCGCACGGTCTTTCGCACCGCGGCGGCGTCGGCCAGGTTCATCGCCTTCGAATCCAGCGCGACCACCTCGCCCAGGCAGGCCAGCGTGCGCCGCAGTTCCCAACCCACCTGGCCGTTGGCGCCGGTGAGCAGGATGCGCGACCGGCTCATTCGTAGGTCTCCGCATCTTTCAGCAGCGGCAGGACGGCGTCTTTGGCCGACAGCGCCGGCGCCCCATCCAGCGGCCACTTCACATTGATGTCCGGATCGTCCCAGCGAATCCCGCGATCCCATTGCGGCGCATAATAGGCCGTGGTCTTGTAGAGAAAGTCGGCGCTCTCCGACAGCACCAGAAAGCCATGGCCGAAGCCGGGAGGAACCCACATCATGCGCTGGTTGTCCGCCGACAATTCCTGGCCCACCCACTGCCCGAAATGCGGCGACGACCGGCGCAAATCCACCGCCACGTCGAACACCGCGCCGCTCACCACGCGCACCAGCTTGCCCTGCGGCTCGTTGAGCTGGTAATGCAGGCCGCGCAGCACGCCCCCGGCCGAACGCGAGTGGTTGTCCTGCACGAAATCCAGATCCAGCCCGAGTTCGGCGAAGGTCAGGCGGTTCCAGCTTTCCATGAAGAAACCGCGCGCATCGCCGAACACCCTGGGTTCAAGCAGAAGCACGCCGGGGAGCGTTGTCTGGATTACGTTCATATGGGTTCGGGTATGCGGTGGAGGGGTACGGCCTGCATCGTGGAACGTGCCGCTCAAAAAATCCGTTCGTTCAGCATGTTCAGCAGATACTGCCCATACGCGTTCTTCTTCAGCGGCTCGGCCAGCTTCGCCACCTGCTCGCCCGTGATGTAACCCTGGCGATAGGCGATCTCTTCCGGACAGGCGATTTTCAGGCCCTGGCGTTTTTCGATCGTCTCGATGAACATCGAGGCTTCCAGCATCGACTCGTGGGTGCCGGTATCGAGCCAGGCATGGCCGCGCCCCATGATCGACACGTTGAGTTCGCCGGCTTCGAGATAGCGCCGGTTGACGTCGGTGATCTCAAGTTCGCCGCGCGGCGACGGCTTCAGGTCGCGGGCGATTTCCAGCACGCGATTGTCGTAGAAATAGAGGCCGGTGACCGCGTAATGCGATTTCGGCTGCTCCGGTTTTTCCTCCAGGCTGATCGCCTTGCCGTTCGGATCGAACTCGACCACGCCGTAACGCTCCGGATCGTGGACCCGGTAGGCGAACACGGTGGCGCCGGTCTGTCTGGCGCTGGCGGCGAGCAGGTCCTCGGTCATTTCGTGGCCGTAGAAAATGTTGTCGCCGAGCACCAGCGCGCTCGGCCCGTCGCCGACGAAGTCGGCGCCGATGATGAAGGCCTGGGCAAGCCCTTCGGGGTTGGGCTGCACCGCATACCGCAGGTTGATCCCCCATTGGCTGCCGTCGCCCAGCAGCTGTTCGAAGCGCGGCGTATCCTGCGGCGTCGAGATGACCAGGATGTCCTGAATCCCCGCCAGCATCAGCGTGGTGAGGGGATGATAGATCATCGGCTTGTCGTAGATCGGCAGCAGCTGCTTCGACACGACGAGCGTCGCCGGGTACAGGCGGGTGCCCGAGCCGCCGGCCAGGATGATGCCCTTGCGATTCATTGCGCGCCCCTTTCCGCGTAATTGGTATCGAGCCAGGCGCGGTATTCGCCGCTGGCGACGTGCTCCACCCACGGCATATTGTCCAGATACCAGCGCACCGTCTTGCGGATACCGGTTTCGAAGGTTTCGGCCGGCTTCCAGCCCAGCTCCCGATGGATCCTGCCGGCATCGATCGCGTAACGACGGTCGTGGCCGGGACGATCCGTCACATAGGCGAGCAGGCGCGCATACGGCCCGGCGGGATCGGGGCGCATCTCGTCGAGCAGCGCACACACCGTTTTCACGATCTCGATATTCGGCATTTCGTTCCAGCCGCCGACGTTGTAGGTCTCGCCCAGCCTGCCTGTTTCCAGCACGGCGCGGATCGCCGAACAGTGATCGGCGACATACAGCCAGTCGCGCACGTTCATGCCGTCGCCATAAATCGGCAGCGGCTTGCCGCGGCTGGCGTTGAGGATCATCAGCGGGATGAGTTTTTCGGGAAACTGGTACGGGCCGTAATTGTTCGAGCAGTTCGTCGTCAGCACCGGCAAACCGTAGGTGTGATGGTAGGCGCGCACCAGGTGGTCGGACGAGGCCTTGCTGGCGGAATACGGGCTATTGGGCGCAAACGGCGTGGTCTCGGTGAACGGCGCATCGTCCGGCCCCAGCGAGCCGTACACCTCGTCGGTCGACACATGCAGGAAGCGGAATGCGGTTTTCTCCGCCTCCGGCAGGCCCGTCCAGTGTCCGCGCGTTTCTTCCAGCAGATGAAAGGTGCCGACCACATTGGTCTGGATGAAGTCTTCCGGGCCATGGATCGAGCGGTCGACGTGCGACTCCGCCGCGAAGTTGACGATCGCACGGGGGCGATGCTGGCTCAGCAGCCTGCCGACCAGCGCACGGTCGCCGATGTCGCCCTGCACGAAAACATGGCGCGGGTCGCCCTTCAGGCTGGCCAGATTCTCCAGGTTGCCGGCGTAAGTCAGCTTGTCCAGGTTGAGCACCGGCTCATCGTTCGCCCGCAGCCAGTCCAGAATGAAATTGGCGCCGATAAAGCCGGCGCCGCCTGTAACCAGTATCACGTCGATGCCCTCGAGTCGTCCATGGATGCCGGCGAATCGCCGCATCCGAATCCGGTTGCGGTGGCGCTCATCCGTCCTCTCACCCTATCTCGCCAGGAAATCCGCATAGGCCTGCCTGATGCCCACGGCAAAGGACGTTGTCGCCCGCCAGCCCATTTCATGCAGCCGGGACACGTCCATCAGCTTGCGCGGCGTGCCGTCGGGCTTGCTGCTGTCGAAGGCGATCTCGCCCGCGAATCCCACCGCCTCGCGGACGGCTTCAGCCAGCTCGCGGATGGTGAGATCGTCGCCGACGCCGATATTCATCAGCGGCGGCAGGCCGTCGTTGCGATCCTGCCCCAGCAACGGGACAAACCGCTCATCCGGAAGATTCATCAGATAGACGCAGGCGTCGGCCATGTCCTCGCTGTAAAGAAACTCGCGGCGCGGCGTGCCGGTGCCCCAGACGGCGACGCTCGGCGCATTGACCAGCTTCGCCTCGTGGAAGCGGCGAATCAGCGCGGGAATGACGTGGGAGTTTTCCGGATGGTAGTTGTCGCCGGGGCCGTAGAGGTTGGTCGGCATCACGGCCAGATACTGCGTGCCGTATTGCCGGTTGTAGCTCCAGCACATCTCGATGCCGGCGATCTTGGCCAGCGCATAGGGGCGATTGGTCGGCTCCAGTTCTCCGGTCAGCAGGTGCTCTTCCTTCATCGGCTGCGGCGCGAGCTTGGGGTAGATGCAGCTGGAGCCGAGGAACAGCAGGCGCTTCACGCCATTCCTGTAGGCGGCGTGGATGATGTTGGTCTGGATGGCGAGGTTGTCGCGGATGAATTCGGCCGGATAGGTATTGTTGGCATGGATGCCGCCGACCTTGGCCGCGGCGAGAAAAACGTAATCGGGTTTCTCGGCAGCAAAAAATTCCTCGACGGCGGCCTGGCTGGTGAGGTCGAGTTCGGCGTGCGTGCGGGTCAGGATGTTGGTGTACACCCCCCCCTCTCCCCGACCCTCCCCCTTCAAGGGGGAGGGAGTTATCAGGTTGCGCATGAGCGCTGAGCCGACAAGGCCGCGGTGGCCGGCGATGTAGATTTTGTCCCCGGTATTCATTTTTTCGTTTTTCCTGACCGATCGCCGGTGATGAAACCGATCTGGCGCTTGCCACTTTCTGTCGGCGCCATCAATTGGCGAATGGCCTCGATCAAGCCTGCGATGGCCTGGTCGTGGCTGCCGACTTTTCTCTCAAGGGCTTCGAGCTTGGCTGCCAGCTCCTTGTGAGTGGAGAGCATTTCGCGAAGTTTGACAAAGGTGCGCACTACGAGAATGCCAACATCGGCAGCTGTTCCAGAATTCAGCACGCTGGAAAGCATAAGTGCGCCGTGCTCGGTAAAAACATAGGGTGCATAGCGACGACCACCCCGACCCTTTGAGGTCACAAATTGTGATCTCAAAGCCGTCCATTCCTCATCCGTCAACTGAAACATGAAGTCGGACGGAAATCGCTGGAAGTTGCGTTTGACAGCCTGTACCAGAACACGAGTCTCGACGTTGTATAGGGAAGCCAGATCGGCATCCAACATGACCTTGTGCCCACGCACAAGGTGAATGCGCTGGGCAATCTCCTCCGGAACAAGACTGGCTGGTTTATTCATGGGTCATTCGTGATAGTCCATGGTCTTGAAGCCGTGTTTCTTCACCAGTTCGTCGCGCTCGGCTGCTTTCAGGTCTTCTCGCACCATTTCGGCGACCAGTTCGTCGAAGCTGATCTTCGGCGTCCAGCCGAGTTTTTCCTTGGCCTTGCTGGGGTCGCCGAGCAGGGTTTCGACTTCGGTGGGACGGAAGTAGCGCGGGTCGACGGCGACGATGCATTTGCCCTCTCCCCCAACCCCTCCCCCGCTTGCGGGGGAGGGGGGCATAAGATAGCCCTTCTCTTCTACGCCCTGGCCTTCCCAGCGGATGTTCATGCCGAGTTCTTTTGCGGCGGCGTTGACGAAGTCGCGGACGCTGTACTGCACCCCGGTGGCGATGACGAAATCCTCGGCGTGATCCTGCTGCAGCATCAGCCACTGCATTTCAATGTAGTCCCTGGCGTGGCCCCAGTCGCGCTTGGCGTCCATGTTGCCGAGAAACAGGCAATCCTGCAGGCCGAGCTTGATGCGGGCGAGCGCGCGGGTGATCTTGCGGGTGACGAAGGTTTCGCCGCGCATCGGCGATTCGTGGTTGAAGAGGATGCCGTTGCAGGCATACATGCCGTAGGCTTCGCGATAGTTGATGGTGATCCAGTATGCGTACAGCTTGGCGCAGGCGTAGGGGCTGCGCGGATAAAACGGGGTGGTTTCCTTCTGCGGGATTTCCTGCACCAGGCCGAACAGTTCGGAGGTGCTCGCCTGGTAGAAGCGGGTTTTCTTCTCCAGCCCGAGGATGCGGATGGCTTCGAGGATGCGCAGGGCGCCGAGGGCGTCGGAGTTGGCGGTGTATTCGGGTTCCTCGAAGCTGACGGCGACGTGGCTTTGCGCGGCGAGGTTGTAGATTTCGTCCGGCTGCACCTGCTGGATGATGCGGATCAGGCTGGAGGAATCGGTGAGGTCGCCGTGGTGCAGGATGAACTTGCGGTTGGTCTCGTGCGGGTCCTGGTAAAGATGGTCGATGCGGTCGGTATTGAACAGCGAAGTCCGGCGTTTGATGCCGTGAACTTCGTAGCCCTTTTCCAGCAGAAACTCGGCGAGATAGGCGCCGTCCTGGCCGGTTACGCCGGTGATGAGAGCTTTTTTGATCACGATATTCAAGAGTCGGTTAGTCGTTCAGATATCCGGTGGCCGATGCTACGTCCGGGCCTCGGGCGAGGCGCCGGCATCAACGCCCCGGCGGGTCACTTCGCTCCGGAAGTTTCCTTGCCACCCGCTGCGGAACCCGCGGCGGGCGCAACATTTCCAGCAAACGGGTTTTCCTTGCCCGCTTCGACGAACTCACCCAGATATTCGATCCTGGCGGCAGCCTTGAGCGTATTCAATTCGTCCCTGGCGGCTTTCTGCCGCGCCTGCGTCTGCAACATGCGCGCGATCGCGGACCTGGCCTGCTCCAGCGTCACGGGTTGCGCCTGCGAATCCGCCATCACGATCAACATCAGTCCATCCGGCGAGTTCATCACCACCACCTGCCCGTTCGGCATTCCGGCAAGCTTGGGCAGAAGTTCCTCCGACAACTGCTCGGCCGCCTTCACGCCTTGCGCGGCTTTCATCGGCAGGTTTTCCGCTTTCAGCCATTCGACGAAATCGTTCAGGGTTTTGGAAGCGGCCAGCTGCGCGCGGATAGCCGCGTGCCGGTCGGGCGAGGCCTTGATCGAGAGTTCCTGCAGGCGATAAACCTTGCGTTTGGCGAACAAATCGGGGTGCGCGTTGAAATACTCCGTCACTTCGGCCTCGCTCGGCCCGGCCGGCGTAGCCAGCTTGCGGTTCATGTAGGCCTCGGCCAGAATCTGCCGCCGCGCCGCGCCCAGGGCCTGTTCCACCTCGGAATCGAGATCCAGCTTGTCCGCCAGCGCCTTCTGCGCGATCACTTCCTGATCCACCAGATTGCGCACCGCCTGAAACCTGGCTGCCTGGCTCTGCCCCGCATCATCGGATGCAATATGCTTCAACTCGTAATTCACCTGGTTTACCGTCAACTCGATGCCATTGACCCTGGCCGCAGCCTCGGCCGGGCTCTTCTGGCCCGTCGTCGCTTCGTCCTTTTTGTCGCCGCAACCCGCGGCCAGTACAGCAATCAAAAACGGCAGATACAGCTTCCTTGCAAAACCGGGGTGCATTTGAATCCTTTCAATCCAGATTGTTCCGACAATGTGCGGCACGAATGTTACACCAAGCCCCCGCAATTGAGCCGATCGCCGCCCCGCCATCAAGCCTTCCTGGACCAAGCCATGCTATGCTGAGCGCCATTTTGGAGGGATGGCGTGATCAAGATTCTGCTGCTGCTTGCGATCGGTTTTGTGGCGTGGTCTGCGATCCGCGTTTACCAGCGCTCACTGAACAAACCGCCGGCTCCACCGCGCGATCAAACCGTCGAAGACATGGTGAAGTGCGCGCATTGCGGGGTGAATCTGCCGCGCAGCGAGGCGATTTATTCGGCCGGCGACTTTTTCTGCACTTCCGAGCACAAGCAACTCGGGAAAAAATGAACGATCCGGCGGCAACCCTGCCCCGCCCGGCCACGCAGGGTTATTTTGCGTCGCACTGGCGCAGCATCGATTATTTCAATCTGTATCGCCTGACGCTGGCAGTGGCGCTGGTGTTCACCGGCCTGGTGTTCGACGGGTCCGACCTCTTCCAGGGAAACAACGGAGAACGCTTCCAGCGCGTTTCCTATGCTTATCTGGTGCTCACGGCGCTGTTCGTGCTGGGTATCCGCGCGCGCTGGCCGGGGTTCCAGGTTCAGCTCACCGCGCACATCCTTGCCGACATCGTCATCGTGACATTGCTGATGGCCACCAGCGAGCGGCTGGCCGGCGGACTGGGCATGCTGCTGGTTATTTCCATCGCTTCGGGCGGGCTGGTGGGAAGCGGGCGGCTGACCCTGCTGTATGCCGCAATGGCGTCGATTGCGCTATTGCTGCAGCATGGCTTCAGTATTTTGCGGGGCGGCCAGGGCGTCGACAGCTTTTTCCAGACCGGGTTGCTGTGCGCCGGTTATTTCGCCATCGGCTGGCTGGCGCACGCGCTGACACAGCGCGCGCTACGCTCGGAAAAACTGGCGCAGCAGCAGGCCGATGAACTTACGCTGCTTAACCGCATCAACGCGCTTGCCATCGAGAATTCGCCCGACGGCCTGCTGGCCGTTCGAGGCGACGGCGTGATACGCCACGCCAGCCCGCGCGCGCTGGCGCTTCTCGGCGTGACGACGCCGGTGATTCCGGGTTTCACCCGGCTGGAAGCCTGCTCGCCCGACCTGGCGCGCCTGGCCCAGCAGGCGCGCCACCATGACGCGCCCATCCTCGGCACCCCAACCGCGCAGTTGCGGGTTCGCTGCATTCCGCTGGCCACGCCGGACAATAGCCAGGTGCTGGTGCTGGAAGACCAGAGCCAGGCCGAGCAGACGGCGCAGCGCCTGAAACTGGCGGCGTTGGGACGACTCACCGCCAATATCGCGCATGAAATCCGCAATCCATTGTCGGCCATCAGCCATGCCGCGCAACTCCTGCGCGAAGAAGCGAGCGACCCCACACAGGTAAAACTCACCACGATCATCGAAAACAACACGCATCGCCTCGACCGGCTGGTGGAAGAAGTGCTGACGCTCAACCGGCGCGACCGGCTTAACCCGATGCGCTTCGACGCCGCCACGTTCGGCGCATTGATCGGCGAACTGCTCCAGACTGAAGAAATTCCGGCAAACGCCGTCATAGTCAGCATGCCAGCCCCCCTGCATTTCAAGTTCGACCCCGACCACCTGCGCCAGATCGTGTGGAATCTGCTGCGCAACGCCTGGCGTTACAGCCGCAAGCAGTCGGGCAGCCTCCGCCTCGGCGCGCAGATGCTGGGCGACAACAGCATCATGCAGTTCGAGATCGAGGACGACGGGCCGGGAGTGTCCAGAGAAAACCAGAACAAGCTGTTCGAGCCATTTTTCACCACCGATGCGCAGGGCACGGGGCTCGGGCTGTTCCTCGCGCGCGAACTGGCCGAGGCCAACCATGCAGTGCTGACCTACCAGCCCGGCTCGACCGGCGCCCGCTTCCGCCTCAGCCTGCTCAGCAAGGAGTGAACATGGCTGTTTCCCCGCGAATTCTGCTGGTTGACGACGAGCCCGATCTGCTCGACCTGATGGAACTGACCCTGGTCAAGATGGGCCTGGAAACCGACCGCGCCGCCAGCGTGGCCGAAGCGCAGACGCGGCTGGCGCAAACCCATTACGATCTGTGCCTGACCGACATGCGGCTGGGCGACGGCGAAGGGCTGGAGGTGATCGCCGCCGCCAGCGCGCTGGCCGCCCCGGTTCCAGTGGCGGTCATCACCGCGTACGGCAACGCCGGAAACGCGGTGGCGGCGCTGAAAGCCGGAGCATTCGATTATCTGGCCAAGCCGGTGGCGCTCGACCAGTTGCGATCGCTGGTCAAATCGGCGCTGAAAATCCCCAATGCCATGCAGGCCGGCGACTCCGCCCACGATCTGGTCGGCCAGTCCGTCACCATGCAGGACATCCGCACGCGCATCGCCAAACTCGCCCGCACCCAAGCCCCGGTACACATCGCCGGCGAATCGGGCAGCGGCAAGGAACTCGCTGCACGGCTGATCCACCGGCTGGGCACCCGCGCCGACAAACCCTTCGTCGCGGTCAACTGCGGGGCGATTCCCGAGACGCTGATGGAAAGCGAGTTTTTCGGATACCGCAAGGGCGCATTCACCGGCGCCGACGCCGACCGCAGCGGTTTCTTCCAGGCGGCCGACGGCGGCACACTGTTTCTCGACGAAGTGGCCGACCTCCCCCTGTCGATGCAGGTGAAGCTGTTGCGCGTGCTGCAGGAAAAGAAAGTGCGCAAGGTCGGCGCCACCGCCGAGGATCCCGTCGACGTGCGCATCGTCAGCGCCACCCACCAGAACCTCGCCATGCTGGTCGAGGCCGGGAATTTCCGCCAGGACCTGTATTACCGCCTCAACGTCATCGACCTGGTCATGCCCAGCCTGCGCGACCGCGCCGAAGACATTCCCGGAATGGCGCGATTCCTGCTGGACAAACTGGGCGGGAGCGGGATTATTCTGGATCGCGACGCCGAAAAAGCCTTGTGCGCCTATGCCTTCCCCGGCAACGTGCGCGAACTGGAAAATACACTGGAGCGCGCACTGGCGCTCTGCGAAAACAATCGCATCACCGCCGCCGACCTCAGCCTCACCCCCACCCTGGCCGCGACCAGTTCCACCCCCGGCAGCAAATACCCGCTGCAGGATTATCTCGACCTGACCGAACGCGCCGCCATCCTCGAAGCCCTGGAGCAGACACGCCACAACAAGACCGCCGCCGCACGCCTGCTCGGCGTAACCTTCCGAAGCCTGCGCTATCGGCTGGAGCGACTCGGCATCGAGTAGGTTCCACCGATCCACGTTTTATGAAATTTTGCTTCGCAGGCACTCTGTAGCGTCAACTCGAAAGTGCCCAAGATTTTTCGCAAAAAATTACGGTTTTCCTCCACTCTCGGACAAATGGCCTAACAGTGCTATTTGAACCAAAACAGGGACACCTGTTCGCCGCAGGAGCCAGGAGCGTGGCTCATGACTTGCCGGTATTCAATCTCAGCATCAGCGTCATCGGATCCAACGGCGACGACTGAAAACCATAGTGTTCGTAAAACTCCCTGGCGCGGTCGTGAAGTGCCAATACCCAAACCGAAGCCACCCTGCTGAACGTATCGCCGCGCCAGGGTAATTCGGCAAGATTGCCGGGTTTAAATGCTTGCTCCCCCCGCGCGAGGGCTTGTGGAAGCTCGGTAACATCGTGTGACCGAGCTAACCCGCCCTGCTGACTGACCAGCCCGCAACGCCCACACCGACCCAAAACCAAATCCTACATAGCGCCTACATGGAGCCCAATAAAGCAAAAAGGCCACCCCGGAGGGTGGCCTAAGTGCTTGAATTTATTGGTGCCGCTTGTCGGATTTGAACTGACGACCTACCGCTTACAAGGCGGTTGCTCTACCCCTGAGCTAAAGCGGCAACGGGCGACATTATAACGATGCCGCGCGATTAGTTGACCGATTACTTGACGACTTTGAGCGAGGGTTTGCCCTTGGGCGGAGGGGGCGCGTCGCCCTGCACGCCCTGCACGCCCTGCACGCCCTGCACGCCCTGCACGCTCGGCGGCGTCGGCTCGGGCGGCGCGGATGAGTCGACCGGCTCGAAATGCAGGCCCTGGCCGTTTTCGCGCGCGAAGATGGCGGCGACCCGATCCACGGGAACGGAAATCTCGTGCGATACACCGCCGAAACGCGCGGAAAACCGGATCCACTCGTTGTCGAGCATCAGATTGCGGGTGGACGAGGCGCTGATGTTGAGCACAATCTGACCATCCTTGACGAAGCCTGGCGGGACACGGGTGCGGCCATCCACCGCGACCAGAATCTGCGGGGTATAACCCGAATCCGAGCACCATTCATACAGTGCGCGGATCAGGTAAGGCTTGGTTGAAATCTCCGCCACCGGACCCGCCCTTATTTGCGCAGCGCCTTTTCGGTGGGCGTCAGCGCGCTGATGAAGGCGGGACGGCTGAACAGGCGCTCGCGGTATTTCAGCACCGGCGCGGCCACTTTCGGCAGTTCGATGCCGTAATGCTCAAGGCGCCACAGCAACGGAGCGATGGCCACATCCAGCATGGAGAACTCGTCGTTCATCAGGTACTTCTGCTTGGTGAGGATGGGCGTGAGCTGCGACAGGCTGTCGCGGATTTCCTGGCGCGCCTTCTCCGATCCCTTGCCGAGGCTGTGCTCCAGCGTGTTGACATGGGAAAACAGGTCCTGCTCGAAGTTGAACAGCACCAGCCGCGCACGTGCGCGCATGACGGGATCCGGCGGCATCAGCTGCGGATGCGGGAAACGCTCGTCGATATATTCGTTGATGATGTTGGACTCGGTCAGAACCAGGTCGCGCTCGACCAGCACCGGCATCTTGCCGCTGGGGCTGATGCTGGCGATTTCTTCCGGCTTGTTGTGCATGTCGACATCGATGACTTCGAAGTCCATGTCCTTTTCGAACAGAACGATGCGGCAACGGTGGCTGTACGGACAGGTACTGCCGGAATACAAGGTCATCATGGCGGGGCTCCCTAAGATGTTGGGTGTGCTTGGATACTTAAAATGCCAACAGCCGGACACTGTCCGGC
>JAUPLV010000124.1 GCA_030836725.1 Pseudomonadota bacterium
ACGGTCTTGCACGGCCTTCGATGCAGCCGCAGGCCGACCGACTTTCGGCGCTCTCCGCGGAATGGCTGAATGATTTCGCCGACCGGATCCGTGCGGCCGGCTTGCCGGTGAAGGTGTCGCTGTGATTTACGGCATCGGCACCGACCTGCTGGACGCCAGGCGCATCCGCGGCGGACTCGCGCGCTTCGGCGAACATTACGCGGACCGCATCCTCGCCCCGGCCGAGCACGCCGGCTATTACGCCAGCCGCGATCCGGCGCGCTTCCTGGCCAAATGTTTCGCCGCCAAGGAAGCCTTCGCCAAGGCGGCGGGGACCGGGCTGCGCCCGCCGGTCTCGCTGCGCAACATCGCGGTGCTGCGCGATGCGCGGGGCAAGCCGCTGATCGAATGCGCGCCCGAACTCGAGGCTTGGCTGGCCATGCGCGGCGTCACGGCGCATCATGTTTCCCTGTCGGACGAGGGCGACCTCGTCCTCGCTTACGTCATTCTGGAGAAGCCATGACGCTCGGTCCCCTCATGCTCGATATCGCGGGAACCGAGCTGGTCGCCGAGGACCGCCGCCGCCTGAGTCATCCGCTCGTCGGCGGCGTGATCCTGTTCAGCCGCAACTACCGCGACCCGGCGCAGCTGGCGGCGTTGACCGCCGAGATTCGCGCGCTCAAGCCGGCGCCGCTGCTGATCGGCGTCGACCACGAGGGTGGACGGGTGCAACGCTTCCGCGATGGCTTCACCCGCCTGCCGCCGATGCGCAGCTTCGGAGAAATCTGGAACGTCCACCCGCAACAGGCAAAGCATCTCGCACGCGAAACCGGCTTTGTTCTGGCAAGCGAACTGCGCACGCATGGCGTCGACTTCAGCTTCGCGCCGGTGCTCGATCTGGATTACGGCGCTTCCAGCGTGATCGGCGACCGCGCCTTTCACGCCGACCCTCACGCCGTGTTCCAGCTGGGACAGGCGGTGATGCTCGGGATGCGGGATGCCGGCATGGCCGCCTGCGGCAAGCATTTCCCCGGCCACGGTTTCGTGGTGGCGGATTCGCACGTTGCCATCCCGGTGGACGACCGCACCCTGGCCGACATTGCCATCGCCGATCTGGTGCCGTTCCGGCTGATGATCGAGGCCGGGCTTGCCGCGATCATGCCGGCTCACGTGATCTATCCCAAGGTCGATGACCGGCCCGCCGGATTTTCAAGGGTATGGCTGCAAAAGCTGCTGCGCCAGCAACTGGGCTTCGACGGCGCGATTTTCAGCGACGACCTGTGCATGGCCGGCGCCGCTGTGGCCGGCGGCGTGGTCGAGCGCGTGAAAGCGGCGCTCGACGCCGGCTGCGACATCGCGCTGGTATGCAACCGGCCCGATCTGGCCGACGAGGTGCTGGCCGGCCTCAAGGTGGATTGGCCCGCCCCCGCCCGCGCGCGGCTGGCGCGCATGCACGGCCACCCGCACCCGCCGACGCCGACCCAGCTGCGCGAATCGGCCCGCTACGCCAATGCGCTCCACCACATCGCCGGGCTGGGCGTAAATACAGCCGATCTCAACCTGCAAATCGATCCGACCGATTACTGTGCACGCTCATAAGCACGATCACGGCACCCACGCACACGGCCTCGGTGAAAACCACGCGCACCCTCACACGGGGCATAACCGCACGCTGCTTTTCGCGCTTTTGCTGACCCTCTCGTTTGCGGGGATCGAAGCCCTTGCCGGCTGGTGGTCGGGCTCGCTCGCGCTGCTGTCCGATGCCGCCCACATGCTCACCGACTCGTCCGCACTGGGCCTGGCAGCGGCGGCGGTCTGGCTGGCGCGGCGCCCGCCCAGCCTGCTGCATTCCTACGGCCTGGTGCGCGCCGAAGTCCTGGCCGCGCTGTTCAACAGCCTCATGATGCTGGTGCTGATCGGCTTCATCGTGAGCGAGGCCTTTGAACGCTTCGGCGCCCCGCGCGAGATTACCGGCGGCACTGTCATCGGCGTGGCGGTCATCGGACTCGCCGTCAATCTTCTTGTCGCCTGGCTGCTTTCGCGCGGCGAGCACACCCTCAACAGCCGCGCCGCGCTGCTGCACGTGCTGGGCGACGCACTCGGCTCGGTGGCGGCGATTGCCGCCGGCATCGTCATCGTCGTCACCGGCTGGACCCCGATCGACCCGCTACTGTCCCTGCTGGTGGCGGCACTGATTCTGGTGTCGGCGCTGCGCCTGCTGCGCGAGGTCGTGCACGTGCTGATGGAAGGCGTGCCGCTCAATCTCCAGCTCGACGCCATCGGCCATGACCTGGCGGCGCTCGACGGCGTCCTGCGGGTGCACGATCTGCACGTGTGGACGCTGTCATCCGGCGCCATCGCCCTGTCGGCGCACCTGGAAATCCGCAACTTGGCCGACTGGCCGGGGATCCTCGCCGCCGCACGCCAGCTGATGGATACACGGCACGGCATCCGCCACGTCACCCTACAAGCCGAGGCAATGCAGGCACAACCGCTGGTTCGCGGCCCTTATCCCCCTCTTCGCTGATATTTACAAACCGACAAGATCAAATTCCACGATCTTGTCGACGGCGTGGCCATCGCCGCCGTGGGAGGAGGCCGCGATTTCCCGCAAAACTGAAGGCGCAGGGAACCCTCATCACGGGTGAACCGGATCCTTTCCTGCCCCCCATTGTCAGCGTGAAAACCAGACCACTCCCACTACAATGCGCATCCCGATATCCTGATTTTCACAGCGAGCCTGAATTGAGTTTTGATCCCGATTGCCGCGCCTGCCCGCGCCTCGCCACCTTCCTGGATGAAGTAGGTGCACGCCACCCCGATTACCATGCGCGCCCGGTGCCCGCCTTCGGCGACCCCGCGCCGGCCCTGCTGATCGTCGGTCTCGCCCCCGGCATGCACGGCGCCAACCGCAGCGGCCGGCCCTTCACCGGCGACCACGCCGGCGTGCTGCTGTACGAGACCCTGCACCGCTTCGGCTATGCCAGTGCATCGCAGTCGATTTCAGTCGATGATGGTCTGACGCTCACCGGCTGCCGCATCACCAACGCGGTGAAGTGCCTGCCGCCGGCCAACAAGCCGGAGCCGGGCGAAATCCGCGAATGCAACCGTTTCCTGGCAGCGGAAATTGCCGCCTTGCCGACGCACGCCAGCATCCTGGCGCTGGGGCAGATCGCGCATCAGGCCGTTCTGCGCGCATCGGGGTTGAAGCTCAAGGACTATCCCTTCGGCCACGCCAGCGACTACCGCCTGCCCGGCGGACGGCGGCTGGTGAGCAGCTACCACTGCTCCCGCTACAATACCCAGACGCGCCGCCTCACCCCGGAAATGTTCGCGGCGGTGTTCACCCTGATTCAAAGCGAGAACTGACCATGCCCGTCGTCACCATCAAACTCGCCGGCACGCTCACCCGCGAACAGAAGCGGAAAGTCGCCGAGGAAATTACCGCCACGCTGGAACGCCATGCCGGCAAACCAGCGTCGTACACCTACATCGCGTTCGAGGAACTGCCCGACGAGAACTGGGCAATCGCCGGCAAGCTGCTCGATGAGGAATGATTTTTTTATCCGCGAAGTACGCGAAGGGACGCGAAGAAAATCTTTAAGGTCTTGCTTCGCGCGTCTTCGCGTACTTCGCGGATAACAGGTTTTTCTGTGTGAGCGTCGACAAGGAATTTCTCGCCTCGCTGCCTACCCTGCCCGGCGTCTACCGCATGATCGACGCGGCCGGCGCGGTGCTGTACGTCGGCAAGGCAAAAGACCTGAAGAAGCGCGTCTCCAGCTATTTCCAGAAAACCGACCAGAGCCCGCGCATTCGCCTGATGCTGAAGAGTGTCGACCACATCGACACCACGGTGACGCGCACCGAGGCCGAGGCGCTGCTGCTGGAAAATAACCTGATCAAGGGGCTGAAGCCGCGTTTCAACATCCTGTTCCGCGACGACAAGTCCTATCCCTACCTGCTGCTGACCGGCCACCGCTTTCCGCGCCTGGCCTATTTTCGCGGCACGCCGAAGAAGAACGACCAGGCGTTCGGCCCCTATCCCAATTCCTACGCGGTGCGCGAGAGCATCCAGCTGCTGCAGAAGGTTTTCCAGCTGCGCACCTGCGAGGACACCGTGTTCGCCAACCGCTCGCGCCCCTGCCTGTTGCATCAGATCAAGCGCTGCACCGCGCCCTGCGTCAATCTCGTCGCGCCGGAAGCCTACGCGCGCGACGTCAGCGCGGCCGCCCAGTTGCTGCACGGCGAAGCCAGCGCGGTGACCGAAAGCATCACCGAACAGATGAACGCCGCCGCGGCCTCGCTCGACTTCGAGACCGCTGCGCACCTGCGCGACCGCCTGCGCATGCTGGCGACGGTGCGCGAAAAGCAGTTCGTCGACACCACCGGCAGCGATACGGATGCCGACGTGGTCGTGGCGGCCGAGGTCGCCGGGGTAATCGCGGTCAACCTGACCATGATCCGCGGCGGCCGTCACCTCGGCGACCGCAGCTTCTTTCCGCAGCACGGCGAAGGTGCGACGCCGGCCGAGGCGCTAGACGCCTTCATCGCCCAGCATTACCTCGACCGCCCGATCCCGGCGCGTATCCTGGTGAGCGAGCCCATCGAGACCGAGGCGCTGGAGACGCTGCTGTCCGGGCAGTCCGGCAAGAAGTTCGTCATCCAGCATCGCGTCACCGGCGAGCGCAAGGTATGGCTCACCATGGCGCAGGCCAACGCGCGCCTGTCGGCCGAGCGCCGCAGCGCCGACCGCGCCAACCAGTCGCAGCGGCTTGCCGCGCTGCGCGACACGCTTGAGCTGCCGACGCTCAACCGCATCGAGTGCTTCGACATCTCGCACACCATGGGCGAAGCCACAGTCGCCTCATGTGTGGTGTACGAAGGCGACGACCTGAAGAAATCCGACTACCGCCGCTACAACATCGGCGGCATCACGCCGGGCGACGACTATGCCGCGATGCGCGCCGCGCTGATCAAGCGCTTCCACAGGAGCGTGGAGGAAAACGGCGTGCTGCCCGACCTGCTCTTGATCGACGGCGGCAAGGGTCAAATTTCGAGCGCGGTCGAGGCGATGGCCGAGCTTGGCCTGGGAGAGGTTTTACTGCTCGGCGTCGCCAAGGGCGAGGCACGCAAACCCGGCCTGGAAACCCTGATCTTCGCCGACGGCCGCGAACTCAGGCTCGCCAAGGACCACCCCGGCTTCCACCTGATCCAGCAGGTGCGCGACGAGGCGCACCGCTTCGCCATCACCGGTCACCGCGCCAAACGCGGCAAGATACGCGTGCAATCGACCCTGGAGGACATCGCCGGAGTCGGCCCGAAACGCCGCAAACAGCTGCTGGAACACTTCGGCGGCCTGCAGGGCGTGCGCGACGCCGGCGTCGACGCGCTTGCCACGATCAACGGTATCAGCCGAGAATTGGCGGAAACCATCTACAACGCGCTCCACTAAACAATAATGCCGCTCAATCTCCCCAATCTTCTCACCTGGCTGCGCATCCTGTTCATCCCGCTGATGGCGGGCGTGTTCTACCTGCCCGACGGCTGGGTGACCCCGCTCGAAGCCAATCTGTACGCGGCGGCATTTTTCGGCGTGGCCGCGCTGACCGACTGGCTCGACGGCTATCTGGCGCGTGCCCTCGGCCAGACCTCGGCCTTTGGAGCCTTCCTCGACCCGGTGGCCGACAAGCTGATGGTCGCCGCCGCGCTGATCGTGCTGATCGATCTCGACCGCGTGGCGCCGCTGATCGGTCTCATCATCATCGGCCGCGAGATCACCATTTCCGCCCTGCGCGAGTGGATGGCCAAGGCCGGCAAATCGGCCAGCGTCGCCGTATCGTTCGTCGGCAAGCTCAAGACCACGGCGCAGATGGTCGCCATCGTGCTGCTGCTGTATTTCAACCCCATTTCCGGCCTGCCCATCGCACGCATCGGCACCCTGCTGATCTGGGTCGCGGCGCTGCTCACCCTGGTGTCGATGGGGTACTACCTGCTGATGGCGGCGCGCGCGCTGCAAAAATCTTAGTGAAAATTGTTGACAGAAAAAAACGATATCTTCATAATGCGCAGCCTTCGAAGCGGGAATAGCTCAGCTGGTAGAGCGCAACCTTGCCAAGGTTGAGGTCGGGAGTTCGAACCTCCTTTCCCGCTCCATATTCTGGGGAAAACAGATGGCGCAGTCCGGACGTTTTCCCCTTTTCGTTTAGACGGTTTACCGCGACGGCGCGATAGCAAAGCGGTTATGCACCGGATTGCAAATCCGTGTAGGTCGGTTCGACTCCGGCTCGCGCCTCCAGATTCCTGCCAGCTGTCCGATTCGCCCGGATGGTGAAATTGGTAGACACAAGGGACTTAAAATCCCT
>JAUPLV010000028.1 GCA_030836725.1 Pseudomonadota bacterium
CTCGCGCTTGTACAGCGAGCCGGAGGGGCAGGCCGCGACGCAGGCCGGGTTCAGGCAGTGATTACAGATGCGCGGCAGATACAGGTTGAAGGTGTTCTCGAACTGGCCGAGCATCTCCTTCTGAATGTTATCCAGGTTCTTGTCGACACTGCGCTTGGAAAACTCGCCCGCCAGGTCGTCTTCCCAGTTCGGGCCCCAGGTGATCTTCTCGATGGGGTCGCCGGTGATCATCGACAGCGGCCGTGCGGTCGGCGCCGCTTCGGACAGCGGCGCGTTCTGCAGGCGCGCGTAGTTGTAGGTGAACGGCTCGTAGTAATCGTCGATCTGCGGCAGATCCGGGTTGGCGAAGATGTTCAGCAGCTTCGATGCGCGGCCGCCGGATTTCAGTTCCAGCTTGCCGCCATTGAGCATCCAGCCACCTTTCCATTTTTCCTGGTTCTCCCACTGCTTGGGATAGCCGATGCCGGGCTTGGATTCGACGTTGTTGAACCAGACGTATTCCACGCCCTTGCGGTTCGTCCAGGTGTTCTTGCACGTCACCGAGCAGGTGTGGCAACCGATACATTTGTCCAGGTTGAAGACAAAGGCGAATTGTGCACGTACTTTCATGGGGTTTCTCCTAATTTATCCTGTTCACGCGACGATCAACGCTTGCCGATTCCGGGCGGGTTGAGCTGTGCTTCGCGTTCCGGGGTAAGCGGGCGTTCCAGCCAGTCGATGTCCTTGTCCGCCACTTTGCGCATGATGACCTCGGTGTCGCGGTTGCAACCCACCGTGCCGTAGTAGTTGAAGCTGTAGGCCAGCTGCACGTATCCGCCCACCATGTTGGTCGGCTTGATGACCACGCGCGTCACCGAATTGAGAATGCCGCCGCGCTTGCCGGTGGTATTCGATCCCGGCACGTTCACGATCTTCTCCTGGGCGTGGTACATCATCGCCATGCCGCGCGACACGCGTTGAGAAACTACCGCACGCGCAATCGTCGAACCGTTGGCGTTGACCGCTTCCACCCAGTCGTTGTCCTCGATGCCGGCGGCCTTGGCGTCGGTTTCGGAGATCCAGACATAGGGACCGCCGCGGAACAGGGTCAG
Organism: Pseudomonadota bacterium; assembly: GCA_030836725.1. Lineage (GTDB taxonomy): Bacteria > Pseudomonadota > Gammaproteobacteria > Burkholderiales > Thiobacillaceae > Thiobacillus. The sequence goes on from JAUPLV010000028.1 coordinate 1,092, forward strand.
CATGCGCAGGTTGTCCTGGTAGCTCGAATGGATACCCCACTTGGAGTGCGGCGTGATCCATTTCAGCTTGATGTGCTTGCCTTCCGTGATGCTCGGCGAAAGATTGCCGAACGATTTCATGTCCTGCGGCGGCTTGTGCACGCAGAACCCTTCGCCGAATTCCAGGAACCATTCGTGGTCCTGATAGAAGTGAGCGCGGCCGGTCAGGGTGCGGAACGGAATGTGCTCGTGGATATTGGTGTATCCAGAAGTATAGGAGACCGTCTCCGACTCGATCCCGGACCAGGTTGGAGCGGTGATGATCTTGCGCGGCTGCACCTGAATGTCGCGGAAGGTGATCTTGTCCTCGTGGCGGGCTGCGTACAGGTGGTGGTGGTCGATGCCGGTCTTCTTGGACAGCGCGGTCCAGGATTTGTGGGCGACTTCACCGCAGGTTTCCGGCGCCATGCGCAGCACCGAATCGCAGACGAAGATGTCCTCTTCTAGGGACGGCATGCCTTGGGATACGCCCGGCACCTTCACCGTGCCGTTCATCACCTTGAGCTGTTCGTACTCTTCCTCTGTGTTCCAGTCGATGCCCTTGACGTTGTTGCCAAGCTTCACCATCAGCGGTCCGATGGCGATGTACTTCTTGTAGATGTCGGCATAATTGCGCTCGACCACCTTGAGCAGCGGCATGGTCTTGCCCGGGATCGGATCGCATTCGCCTTTTTTCCAGTCCTTGACCTCACCGAAAGGCTGGGCCATCTCGAACGGGGAATCGTGCTGCATCGGCAGGGCGACGATGTCCTTGCGCGTGCCAAGATGCTTTTCAGCCAGCACCGAGAAGGTCTTGGCGATATTCTTGAAAATCTGCCAGTCGGACATGGACTGCCAGCCCGGCGACACGGCTTCCGACAGCGGATGCATGAAGGGGTGCATGTCGGTGGTGTTGAGGTCGTTCTTCTCGTACCAGGTCGCGGTCGGCAGAATGATGTCGGAGTAGGCGCCGGTGGAGTTGAGGCGGAAGTTGATGTCCACCATCAGGTCCAGCTTGCCGATCGGCGCTTCTTCGTGCCATTTGACCAGCTTGTTTTCGCGCCCGTCGCCGGATTCCTGCAGCACGCCGTTTTGTGCGCCAAGCAAATGCTTGAGGAAATACTCATGGCCCTTGGCGGAGGTGCCGATCAGGTTGGCGCGCCAGACGAACAGGTTGCGCGGCCAATTGACCGGGTTGTCCGGATCGGCAAAAGCCACATCCAGCGAACCGTCCTTGAGCTTGCCGACCACGTGCTTGGCGATGCTCGCCTCGTCGGTCGCGCCGGCCGCCTCGGCCTCGCTGACCAGGTCGAGCGGGTTGGTGTTCCAGTGCGGCGCGGATGGCAGCCAGCCCATGCGCACGGCGGCGACGTTGTAGTCGGCCAGCGAATAGCCCTTGTACTTGCCCTTGCCGGCGGGCGAGGTGAGGTCGTCGCCGCGCAGGGTTTCATAGCGCCACTGGTCGGTGTGGAAATACCAGTAGGAGGTGGAGTTCATGTGACGCGGCGGACGCTGCCAATCGAGCGCGAAGGCGATCGGAGCCCAGCCTGCCTGCGGACGCAGTTTTTCCTGGCCCACGTAGTGCGCCCAGCCGCCGCCGGATTGACCCACGCAGCCGCAGATGTGCAGCAGGTTCATCACCCCGCGGTACATCATGTCGTTGTGGTACCAGTGGTTGATCGCGGCGCCCATGATTACCATGGATTTGCCATGCGTCTTGGAGGCGTTGTAGGCGAACTCGCGGCCGGTGCGCTCGAGGTCGGCCGCCTTGACGCCGGTGACCTTCTCGGCCCAGGCCGGGGTATAGGCCACATTGGCGTCGGCGTAGCTCTTGGCGATGTTGCCGCCTCCCAGTCCGCGGTCGATGCCGTACTGCGCAATCTGCATGTCGAAAACGGAGGTGACCAGAACTTCCTCGCCGTTGGCCAGCTTCAGCTTGCGCGCCGGCACATTGCGGTAAAGCAGATCGCCTTCGCCCGGCTCGAAGTGCGGGAAGCCGACCGAGACCACGACATCCTTGCTGTCGATACAGGACAGTTCGGCCAGGATTTCCTGCTGGCTGGACGCATTTTTGGGCAGCAGGTTCCACTTGCCTTCTTCGCCCCAGCGGAAGCCGATCGAGCCGTTCGGCGCGATGAAGGATTTGCTCTTCTCGTCGAAGACGATCGTTTTCCAGTCGGGGTTGTTGGTCTCGCCCAGATTGTCGGCAAAGTCGGAAGCGCGCAGACAGCGGTCGGACACATAGCCTTCCTCGTGCTTGCGCAGCATCACCTGAATCGGCAGGTCGGTGTACTTGCGGGCGTATTCCGAGAAGTAGGGATCCTGCTTGTCGATGTAGAACTCTTTCAGCGCCACATGGCCCATCGCCAGGAAGGCGGCGGTATCGCTACCCGGATTGACCGGCATCCACAGGTCGGAGGCCTTGCAGAACTCGGCGTAGTCGGGGGCCATCGAGATGACCTTGGCGCCCTTGTAACGCACCTCGGAGACGAAGTGGGCATCCGGGGTACGGGTGGTCGGCAGGCTGGAGCCGCAGACGATGATGTAGGTGGAGTTGTACCAGTCGGCCGATTCCGGCACGTCGGTCTGCTCGCCCCAGGTCTGCGGCGAGGCGGCCGGCAGGTCGCAATACCAGTCATAGAACGAGCCGCAGGCGCCGCCGATCAGCGACAGGTAGCGCGCGCCGGAGGCGTAGGAAATCTGCGACATCGCCGGGATGGGCGAGAAGCCGAAAATCCGGTCCGGGCCGTATTTCTTGATGGTATGGACGTTGGCGGCGGCAATGATTTCCTTGACTTCTTCCCAGTCGGCGCGGACGAAACCACCCAGGCCGCGCACGGCGGTATATTTCTTGCGCTTGGCTTCATCGGCCTGAATCGCGGCCCAGGCCTCGACCGGGTCCTTGCCGGACTTGCGCTCGACGCGGTACAGGTCAAGCAGGCGACCGCGGATCAGCGGGTACTTGATCCGTTGTGGACTGTACAGATACCAGGAGAAAGAAGCGCCACGCTGGCAGCCGCGCGGCTCATGGTCGGGCAGATCTTCGCGGGTACGCGGATAGTCGGTCTGCTGCATCTCGAATGCCACCAGGCCGTTCTTGACGAAAATCTTCCACGAACAGCCGCCGGTGCAGTTCACGCCGTGGGTGGAGCGAACCACCTTGTCGTGCTGCCAGCGATGGCGGTAGGCATCTTCCCACTGGCGATCTTCGTTGGTGACGATGCCGTGGTTGTTGGAGAAGGTCTCCTTGATTTTTTCAAAGAACTTCAGACGGTCGAGAAAGTGACTCATGTTTCTTGCTCCTGTTAAATTTTTTCAAACTTGTCTGGGTTACGGATTCTTGATCTCGGAACCACTACGCAGATAGAACCACCAGTTCAGAATCAGGCACAGCGCATAGAAAATCGCGAAGCCGTACATCGCGTTTTCCGGGGTGCCGGCCTTGATCTGCGCACCGATCACGACCGGAGCGATGAAGGCGCCGTAGGCCGCTACGGCTGAAGTCCAGCCCAGCACCGGGCCGGCCTGCACGCGGTCGAAGATCACGCCCACGGTGCGGAAGGTCGATCCATTGCCGATGCCGGTTGCGGCGAACAGCAGCACGAACAACACCATGAAGATCACGAAATACTGTTCAGGGGTGGCGGAGTTGTAGGCCAGGAACATCACGTAGCCGGTTGCGGCGGAGGCCACTACCATCACCACGGAGATCAGTTGGGTCACGATGGAGCCGCCCACCTTGTCCGAAATCCAGCCTCCCACCGGGCGGATCAGCGCGCCGACGAAGGGGCCGATCCAGGCGTAGGTAAGCGCCGATACCGCGTTGGGATTCTTGGTGGTGTGGGTCATCAGGCCGGTCAACGGGTCGGGAATATGCTGCACGCCGAAGATCACCGTGATTGCGAGCGGCAGCGCCATCGAAAAGCCGATGAACGAGCCGAAGGTCAGCACATACAGCACGGTCATGGACCAGGTGTGCTTGTTCTTGAAAATCGCGAACTGTTTCTCGATGTTGGCTTTCATCTCGCCGAACGCGGCAAGTTTCATCACCAGAAGGGTGCCGACCATGATCAGCGGCAGCGCCACCCACATGTTCAGCAGGCCCAGCCCGGTCGGCGCCGGGAGATACAGGTACAGGCCCACGCCGGCGGTCAGGAAAGCCAGGCCGTAGAGCCACAGGACCTTGATGAAGGCGGAAATCGTCGAGCCGATGTTGGGTGAAATCGGCACCAGGTTGTTCATGCCGAAGAAACCCAGGAAAGCCAGGGGAATCAACGCCAGCAACCAGACAAAACCGGCGTTCTGGATGTAGGTGGGGGTGCCCGCCAGAATTTTGCCGAGAATCCAGCCGCTGTCCTTCATCAGTTCCATCGAGCCGCCAGCCAGCGCGCCGAAGATGCCGGCGGTCATCACCAGCGGGATCAGGATCTGCATGGTGGTCACGCCGAAGTTGCCGAGGCCGGCGTTGAGGCCGAGCGCGGTTCCCTGCAGGCGCTTCGGGAAGAAAGTGCTGATGTTCGACATCGAACAGGCGAAATTACCGCCGCCGATGCCTGACAGCAGCGCCAGCAACTGGAACACCCACAGCGGGGTATCCTTGTCCTGCAGGGCGATGCCGGTGCCGAAGGCTGGAATCATCAGCAGCGCGGTGGTCAGGAAGATGGTGTTGCGGCCGCCGGCGATGCGGATGAAGAACGACGCGGGGATGCGCAGGGTGGCGCCCGCCAGACCGGCGATGGCGGTCAGGGTAAACAGCTCATCCTTGCTGAAAGGAAAACCCAGGTTAAGCATCTGCACCGTCACAATGCCCCACATCAGCCATACTGCAAAGCCGAGCAACAGGCTGGGGATGGAAATCCACAGATTGCGGTTGGCGATTTTCTTGCCGGTGGATTCCCAGAACTTCTGGTTCTCCACATCCCATTCATTGATATTGGTAGACATTTTTCAAACCTCCTTTAGGGGCTAAAAAGTACAACTTATTCAAGTGTGTCCGCTGCCTGGAGTTTTTTCAGGCGCTCTTTGTGGCAGGTCCTGACCTCGGTAAAGTACATCCACATCAGCGACACCCATACGATGCCGAACATCAGCATGAAAGCGGAGGAACGAATGCCCGTCAGGTCGACCAGGGCGCCGAACATGATCGGCATGAGAAAGCCGCCCATCCCTCCCGCCAGTCCGACCACGCCGGAGATCACGCCGATGTTCTTGGGGTAGTCGTCGGAGATGTACTTGAAGACCGATGCCTTGCCGATCGCAAAGGCGATGCCCAGGGTGAACATGATGATGGTGAAGGCGGTCGGGCCGAGTCCCACGTGGAAAGTGGACGGGCCGGTCACGGTAAGGATGGTGAATTCGGTTTGCGGGTACGACAGGAAGAACAGACAGGCCAGCGATACCCACAGCACCCACCAGGTGATGGTGTGGGCGCCGAACTTGTCGGAGAAGTGGCCGCCGATCGCGCGCAGCACGCCGCCCGGGATGCTGAAGGCCGCGGCGAGCAGGGCCGCGGTCTTGAGGTCGAAACCGTATTCGGCAACGTAATACTTGGTCATCCACAGCGCCAGGGCCACATAGCCGCCGAAGACGATGGAATAGTACTGGCTGTACTTCCAGACCTTCGGATCCTTGAAGGCGGCGAGCTGCTCGCGGATGGTGACGCTCTTGCCCACCGTGTGCTCGGGGTCGGAAAAGGTGAAGAACCAGAACAGAATGGCGGTGATCAGCATCAATACCGCGTAAACCTGAGGCACCATCGCCCAGCCGTAGCCCACCACGATGATCGGCGCCACCAGCTTGGTCACCGCCGCGCCGGTATTGCCGGCGCCGAAAATGCCCATGGCCAGGCCTTGCCGGCTTTTGGGGAACCAGCGCGCGCAGTAGGCGATGCCGACGGTAAACGAGCCGCCCGCCACGCCGACGAACAGGCTGGTAAACAGGAAATGCCAGTACTCGGTGGCGTAGGAAATCATCCAGATCGGAATGACGGTGGACAGCATCAGAATGAAAAACACGACGCGTCCGCCGAATTTGTCTGTCCACATGCCCAGCGGCAGCCGGATTAGGGAGCCGGTGAGCACCGGCATCGCGATCAGGAGACCGAACTGGGTCTCGTTGAGGTCGAGCATTTTCTTGATGGGAATGCCGATCACGGCAAACATCATCCAGATCATGAAGCAGACTGTGAACGCAATCGTGCTTGCGGTCACCACGGACCATGCTTTGTATTGCTGTGTAGCCATGCTGCCCTCCTTAACGATTAATTCGGTTCATGCGCTGATGACAAGAATAGATTCTTGCCGTGTCGCGGCATATAGGCAGGACTGTCGATTTTGATTGGAAAAAAGAACAATGACTCGCTCCGCCATAAGGCCGGTCGGACTAGTTCCTTTGGCCGGGCGAGATAGTTCTTTTGGGGGATGCGTCAGATGGGGGGCTGAACGACAGTCAGGCCGAGGCTGGCCGAAAGCCTTCCGGGCAACGCAAGGCGTAGCCATTTCAGGCGTCTGGCGTGCCGCGGCTCTATTTCAGTCTTTCTGCACCAGGCCATGTTCCACGGCATAGACCGCGGCCTGCACCCGGCTGGTCAGGTGGAGTTTCTTGAGAATGTTCTGGACGTGGATCTTGATCGTGCTTTCCGCCACGTTGAGCTTGTGCGCCATTTCCTTGTTGCTCACGCCCTTGGCCAGCAGGGCGATGATGTCTTTTTCGCGCGGGCTGAGCTTTTCCTTGTCGCCTTCCTGGGCGGCGCCTTCCTTGCCCGTGCCCATGCGGACGCCCATCAGCAGTTTTCCGGTCATCTGCGGCGACACCACCGATTCGCCGCGTGCGGCGGAGCGAATGGCATTCAGCAGGAAATCGGTTTCGATGTTCTTCAGTAAATAGCCGCGGGCGCCGGCGCGGATTGTTTCCATCAGGTCCTCGGCGTCCTCCGATACGGTCAGCAGCAGCACGTTGCACGCCGGAACTTCCTCGGCCAGAAGTTTGACCGCTTCGCGTCCGCCGATGCCCGGCATGTGCAAGTCGAGCAGCACCACGTCGGGCTGGAGGGATTTTGCGCGTTTCAGTCCCTCCAGGCCATCGCCGGCCTCGCCCACCACCTCGAAATCTTCCTGCCGCTGCAGCAGCGCCTTGATGCCGCTCCTGAACAGGGTGTGGTCATCGACGATCAACACACGAATCGGCTGGGTCATACGGTTCCCTTCGGCTGTTTGACAAGCGTCAGGGATAAGCGGGTGCCTTCTCCCTGTGCGGAAGCGATCGTCAGTTGCGCGCCGATGCGGTGCGCCCTTTCCTTCATGATCTTGATTCCGACATGCTGTTCTTCCACGAAACCGGATTTCGGCCCGGTGTCGAATCCGGCGCCGTTATCGGCGACGACAATGCGACATTCCTCGTTCTGCTCCATTTCAACGTCAACCCGCGTCGCCTTGGCATGCTTGCGCACATTGGACAAGGCTTCCTGGATGATGTGCAGCAACTGGATCACGTATTCCGGCGCGAGGGGAGCGCCGCTGCCGCTCTGCCGGAAGGACGTCTTGATCCCGGTCTGGCCCTCGAATTTTTCCAGTGCGCTGGTGATCGCGCTAGCCAGATCGGCATGTTCCACCCGTGTGCGGAAATGCACCAGCAACTCTCGCACGACGTCATAGCTTTCCTGAACCCCCTCGCGAATCTGCGCCAGCCCCTCCATGGCCTCGGCGGCGTTGCCCCGATGGAGCGAGTCCGCCAGCATCTGCACCTGAATGTTGAGGAAGGCGAGGGATTGGGCGATGCTGTCGTGCAGTTCCTGGGCGATCAGATTGCGCTCTTCGGACACCGCCATTTCCTTCTCCCGCGAAACCAGGCGCTGGTTCTCGATTGCGACGCCGAGATGCTGGCCTATGGTTTCGAGCAGCAGGATTTCATGGCTGTCGAATACTTGCGGCTCGTGGAAGAAAAGGTTGAAGATACCGATAATCTGGGTCTTGGAACGGATCGGGATGGCGGAAATCGACTGAAAGCCGTCCCGCTTGCAGCGCTGCAACAACGGGCGCGGCGCTTCGAAATTGAGGTCCCAGGATACCGGCGTGCCGTCGCGGGCCGTTTCGCCGCAGAGGCATTCGCCCAGTGTCAGACAGGTCTCTTCCTGAACGAATGTCTCCGACATCCCTTCATGGACGATGATGTGCAGCGCATGCGAGTTCGGCGCAGTCAGACGCACCAGCCCGCCCTGCGCGGCGAGGACGCCCATCAGCTTTTTCAGCACGCCGCGACACAGATCTTCCACCGAGGCGGGTTTGTTGAGGAAGGCGGCGAATTCGTACAATATCGCCAGCTCCTGGTTCTTGTTTTCCAGGCTCCTGGTTTTTTCCTGCACGCGGTCTTCCAGCGTCCCATAGAGATTCTTCAGCCGGTCCGCCATCTGGTTGAAGCCGTTGGTGAGGGCGCCGAATTCATCCTTGCTCCGCACCGGCAAATGCACGCTGAAATCCGCGGCCGCCATGCGCTGTATGCCGTCCTGCAGCTGGGTCACCGGCCGGATCACCATCACGAAGAAGAGATAGATCAGGACGAGGGTGCCGATCAGCGCCAGCAGCACCAAGCTGATCTGGAACGAGCGCAGCAGGGCGGTGTTGCGGGCATTGCTTTCCTCCACCATCAGCACCAGATGGTTCACCATGCTGACGAAGTTCAGCAGGGCCGGCTGGTAGGCGGTGATCAGCGTCAATTGTCCTGCCGCCTTTTCGCTGTTCATGATTTCAAGAATCAGCGGCTTCATCCGGTTTGTCCATTCCTGATGCAGCAACTGCATTTGCTCTTGAACTTCCCGCTCCTTCGGCAGGAACAGCGGCCGCGCCGGGTTGCCTTCTTCCAGTATGCGCAGGGTGGACTCGAACAAACCGATTTCCTTGAGAACATTGGCCCTGATCGCTTCGGAATCAGAGTTTTCGCGGGTGCTCTGCGACAGCAGGTAGGCTATGCGGTAGGAGCGCATGCGCGCGCTGCCGGCATCGTTGATTGCCGCGCCGGCGCCTTCCAGCTGCCAGGAAATGTACAGGGTCATGCTGATCGCGGCGAGGGCAACGAAGAAGAAAAAGATCAGGATGTTGACGATCTTGGTGCCAAGCTTTTGATTGAGGGCGGCCATCAGGCGATCATACCGATACGGGGAGCCGCTAAGCTACCGGGAACGGTAGGGGGGATCAAGCGCCGCGATGAAAAGCGGCGCTTCGGCCCGTGCGGTTTTGGCCAGGACGGGAAAACGTGGACGGTTTCGCGATTCCACCGGGTGCGGGCGCCCGCTCGCGGCCTCCGGGCGTTTACAGGAAGCAGAACGTAAAACGCCCGGCTTCGAAATCCACCGCCAGCCGCGCCCCGCGATTCTTCGCATAATCCCACGATCCCTTGGTGGCGCAGCCCTGGTGGCATTCGCTCACTCCGGCCGGCGACTCGAGATCGCGCTCGCGGTCGTACCAGCTCAACAGCATGGTGTCGTCGCCCAGGTGCTGCCGGGCGATGCTTGTCGCCAGTTTCAGGGCGGCGTTGAAATCGAGGCCGAGTTCGGCGGTGTCGAGGCGAAGTGTTTTCATGGTGCGGTATCCGTCAGGGCTTTTAATGCATAGAGCATATCCAGCGCCGCCTTGGGCGTGAGCGTATCGGGATCGAGTTCGCGCAGCTGGTCGAGCGCGGGATGCGGCGGCGGTTCGTCGTTGGGGAGGTGAGCGGCGAACAGGTCGCCCTGCGGGCCGGGCTGCAGTTGCGCGTCCTCGAGTTCGCGCAGATGGCGGCGCGCTGCGTGGATGACCGGGCTGGGCACGCCTGCGAGGCGCGCGACCTGGATGCCGTAGCTTTGCGAGGCCGGGCCTTCCTCCACCGCGTGCAGGAACACCAGGCCGGCGCCGTGCTCCTTGGCGTCGAGATGCACATTGACCAGTTGGCGGAATTCCTGCGCCAGCTGGGTCAGCTCGAAATAGTGGGTGGCGAACAGGGTGAAGGCGCGGGTGGCGGCGACCAGGTGCCGCGCCACCGCCCAGGCCAGCGCGAGGCCGTCGAAGGTCGAGGTGCCGCGGCCGATCTCGTCCAGCAAAACAAGACTATTCGCGCTGGCGTTGTGCAGGATGTGCGCGGTCTCGGTCATCTCGACCATGAAGGTCGAACGGCCCCCGGCAAGATCATCCGACGCGCCGATGCGGGTGAAGATCTGGTCGATGTCGCCGATCCTCGCCGAGCCGGCGGGCACCCACAGGCCGCAGCAGGCCAGCAGGGTCACCAGCGCGACCTGCCGCATGTAGGTCGATTTTCCGCCCATGTTGGGTCCGGTGATGAGCAGCATCTGCCGGCTGCGATTCAGGGTTACGTCGTTGGCGATGAAGTGTGCAACCTGCGCTTCGACCACCGGATGGCGGCCACCTCGGATGACGATCCCGGATTCGCTGCTGTACTCGGGCGGGTTGAGTCTCAGCGTGCCCGCGCGTTCGGCCTGGCTCGCCAGCACGTCGACCTCGGCCAGCGCGGAGGCAATCGCCAGCAGAACCGGCACATGCGGCGTCAGCGACTCCAGCAGCGTCTCGAATAGCGCTTTCTCGCGCGCCAGCGCGCGGTCCTGCGCCGATAAGGCCTTGTCCTCGAAGGCCTTGAGTTCCGGTGTGATGTAGCGCTCGGCGTTTTTCAGCGTCTGGCGGCGGCGGTAATCGTCGGGGACGTTTTCCGACTGCGCGCGGCTGACCTCGATATAAAAGCCATGCACCTTGTTGTACTCGACCTTGAGTGTGGCGATGCTGGAGCGCGCGCGCTCGCGGGCTTCCAGTTCCAGCAGGAAGGCGCCGGCGTCACGCGTCAGCGCGCGCAGTTCGTCGAGGTCGGCGTCGTAGCCGTCGGCGATGACGCCGCCCTCGCGCAGCACGCTGGCCGGCTCGGGCTGGATGGCGGCAGCCAGCAGCGTATGCAGGTCGGGGCGGGCGGCCAGCGCGGCTTGCAGCGCCGACAGGCGGGCGAGGTCGTCCGGCAGGGCGGCGGCGAGATCGGGCAGCAGGGCGAGGGTGTCGCGCAGGCCGGACAGGTCGCGAGGACGCGCGCTCTTCAATGCAATGCGGCCGCCGATGCGTTCCACGTCGGCGCAGCTTTTCAGCATCCGGGTAAGCGTGGCGGCGCTGTCGGGACGTTCGGCCAGGACGCCGATGGCATCGCGCCGCCGGATCAGGATTTCCCGGTCGCGCAGCGGGTGGTGCAGCCAGTGGCGCAGCAGCCGCGTGCCCATGCCGGTGGCGGTGGTGTCGAGCACCGACAACAGCGTCGGCGCCGCTTCGCCGCGCAGGGTTTCGGTGAGTTCCAGATTGCGCCGGGTGGCGGCGTCAAGCTGCACGAAATCGCTGTCGCGCTCGGCGTGGATGGTCTGGATATGCGGCAGCGCGGTGCGCTGCGTGGTCTGGATATAGTCGAGCAGGGCGCCCGCGGCGGCAATGGCCAAGGGCAAGTCGGCGACGCCGAAGCCGGCCAGGTCGCGGCTGCCGAGTTGCTGCGCCAGCCGGGTCTGCGCGCCGCTCGAATCGAACTGCCACGGCGCCAGCCGGCGTACCGCGCAGGACGCGCCGTCGAAGGCAAAATCGTCCGGCGCCAGGATTTCCGCCGGACGCACCCGCGCCAGCAGCGCGGGGAGGGCGGCGGCATCGATTTCGGTGACCTGGAAGCGGCCGGCAGCCAGGTTGAGCCAGGCCACGCCGACCGTTTCGGCGCCGGGGGCTGTAATAACCAAGCCGGGGGCGATGGCCAGAATCAGCGTGTCGCGCGTCTCGTCCAGCAAGCCGGAATCGGTTAGGGTGCCCGGCGTGACGATGCGCGCCACCTGCCGGTCGACCGGGCCTTTTGACGTGGCCGGATCGCCCACCTGCTCGGCGATCACCACCGATTCGCCCAGCTTCAGCAGCCGCGCCAGATACTGCTCGGCGCTGTGGTAGGGCACGCCGGCCATCTTGATCGGGCTGCCGGCCGAGGCGCCGCGCGTGGTCAGCGTGATGTTCAACAGCCGCGCCGCCTTTTCGGCGTCATCGAAGAACAGCTCGTAAAAATCGCCCATGCGGTAGAACAGCAGCATGTCGGGATGCTGCGCCTTGATGCCCAGGTACTGGCGCATCATCGGCGTGTGGGCAGTGGGTTCCTTGGCGACGGGCATGGAGGGATCTGTGTCTGGGTCAGACCTTCAGTTCGGGCGGCAGATGCGGGGCGATGACCTGCAGCATCTGTGCGAAGATTTTCGGGGTGGCGGCGACGATGTTGCCGGATTCCAGAAAGCCTTCATCGCCCATGAAATTGCCGACCAGGGCGCCGGATTCCTGCGCGATCAGGCTGCCGGCGGCGATGTCCCAGGGTTTCAGGTGCATTTCCCAGAAACCGTCGTAGCGGCCGCACGCCACATAGCACAGGTCGAGCGCGGCGGACCCAGGGCGGCGCAGGCCGGAGGTGGCGAGCATCATGTCGCGGAACATGTTGATGTAGGCATCGGCGAAGCTGAAGTCGCGGAAGGGGAAGCCGGTGCCGATCAGGCACTCCGAAAGCTTGTTGCGCTTGCTGGCGCGGATGCGGCGGTCGTTGAGCATGGCGCCGCTGCCGCGTGTGGCGGTGAAAAGCTCGTTGCGCGCGGGGTCGAACACCACGGCCTGGGTGATCTGGCCCTTGTGCTTCAGCGCGATGGAGATCGAATATTGCTGCAGGCCGTGCAGGAAATTGGTGGTGCCGTCGAGCGGATCGATGATCCACTGAAAGTCTTCGCCGTTTTTGGCGTCGGCCGAGCCAGACTCCTCTGCTAAAATCCCATGGTTTGGATAGGCGTCGAGCAGGGTTTCGATGATGGCGCGTTCGGCCATCTGATCGACCTCGCTGACGTAATCGCGGTCCTGTTTGCTCCTTACGGTGAGCTGGTCGAGGTCGAGCGAGGCGCGATTGATGATCGCCCCGGCTTTGCGAGCGGCTTTCACCGCCGTGTTGAGCATGGGATGCATGATGTCTGGCAATAGATTAAAAGAACGAACCGCTATTTTACTTGATGACACAGCCAGACCCTAAACTTCTCGCCAATATTCGCATCGTGCTGTCGCGCACCAGCCATCCCGGCAATATCGGCGCGGCGGCGCGGGCGATGAAGACGATGGGATTGTCCCGGCTTTATCTCGTCGACCCCGCCGTTTTCCCCAACAGCCAGGCCGACGCGATGGCTGCGGGATCCACCGACCTGCTGGCGCAGGCCACCGTGTGCGCCACGCTGGCCGAGGCCCTGGCCGGCGCCACGCTGGCGCTCGGCGTGTCGGCGCGCCGGCGCGACATCATGGCCGAGGTGCTGACCCCGCCCGAGGCGTCGATCCGTTTGCTCACCGAAGCGCAAATCGGCCCGGTGGCGCTGGTGTTCGGCAATGAAACCAGCGGCCTGTCGAACGAGGAACTGAGCCTGTGCCAGGGGCTGGTGACGATTGCCGCCAATCCGGACTACAGCTCGCTCAACCTGGCGGCGGCGGTGCAGGTCCTGAGCCATGAAATCCGCCAGGCCTGGCTGGGCCATGCGAACTGGCCGCAACCGGAAATCGAGGCGGCCACGGGGGATGAGGTGGAGCGGTTTTACGGCCATCTGGAAGCCGCGCTGGCCGAACTGGAATTTCTCAATCACGGCTCGCCCGGCAAGCTGATGCTGAAACTGCGCCGGCTGTTCGCGCGCACCCGGCTGGCGAAGGAAGAAGTCAATATCCTGCGCGGGATTCTGACCGCGGCCCAGGAGGCGAAGCGGGGCGCGGTCAGGGCGCGAAATCGCGAAGCGGAGTAGTTGACTAAACCCGTCGGAAAAAGCATCCTCAACCCATGAATCTGCTCAGCAAACTCAAGGAAGACATCGCCGTTGTGTTCGACCGCGACCCCGCGGCGCGCTCCACCTTCGAGGTCGTCACCACCTATCCCGGATTTCACGCCATGCTGGTCCACCGCCTGGCCCACAAGATGTGGGGAATGGAGTGGAAGTGGCTGGCGCGCTTCACCTCTCACATCGGCCGCTGGCTCACCGGCATCGAGATCCACCCCGGCGCCACCATCGGCCGCCGCGTATTCATCGACCACGGCATGGGGGTGGTGGTGGGCGAGACCGCTGAAATTGGCGACGATTGCACGCTGTACCACGGCGTCACGCTCGGCGGCACCTCGTGGAACAAGGGCAAGCGCCATCCCACACTGAAGCCCGGCGTAGTGGTTGGGGCGGGCGCCAAGATCCTCGGCCCGATCACCATCGGAGCCAATGCGCGCGTCGGTTCCAACGCCGTGGTGGTGAAGGATGTTCCGGACAACGCGACGGCGGTGGGCATCCCCGCCCGCATTCTCGACAGCGCGGCTGAAATACAGCGCAACAAGCAGGCGGAAAAGCTCGGTTTTTCCGCCTATGCCATTTCAGCCGACATGAACGACCCGGTGGTGAAGGCGATCCATGGCCTGATCGACCATTCGGCCCACATCGATCACCGGCTGGATCTTATTCTGGCGCAGTTGCAGAAGCTGGGCGCCGAGATGCCATCCGGCGATGATCAACCCGACGATTTCGACCCGAACTATTTGAATAAAATTGTTGACTAATCCGCCAAGGTCGGCAATAGTTGACCAAATCGCTCGGGAATTTTACAATCTCGGCGAAACCTTAGGAGAACAGACATGAGATTGACCACCAAGGGCCGCTTCGCTGTCACCGCCATGCTTGATCTGGCGCTGCGTGGAGGAAAAAATCCGGTGACGCTGGCCGGCATCAGCGAGCGTCAGGATATTTCCCTGTCGTATCTCGAACAGCTTTTCAGCCGCCTGCGCCGGCATGAACTGGTTGAAAGCGTGCGCGGTCCGGGGGGCGGCTATTATCTCGCCCGCTCGCTCGACGACGTCAGCGTCGCCGACATCATCCGCGCGGTCGACGAGCCCATCGACTCGACCCAGTGCGGCGGCAAGGAAAACTGCCACGACGAGCACCGTTGCCTGACCCACGATTTATGGGTGGGTTTGAACACCCACATTTATAATTACCTGGACAACGTGACGCTGGCGTCGCTGGTGGCCAGGCAGTCCGAGTGCAAGGAAAAGAAGGTTCATGACCGCCGACCATCGAAATTGACGCTGGCTGTTTGAACGATTCAATTAGGGCAAGACGATGAAAACACTGTATTTCGATTATTCCGCCACCACCCCGGTCGATCCCCGCGTGGCAGCCAAGATGATCCCCTATCTGACCGAGCATTTCGGCAATCCGGCGTCGCGCTCCCACCCCTATGGATGGGAAGCCGAGAAGGCCGTCGAGGAAGCGCGTGCCCAGATCGCCTCGCTGGTCGGTGCCGACCCCAGGGAAATCGTGTTCACCTCCGGCGCCACCGAATCGAACAACCTCGCCATCAAGGGCGCAGGCCATTTCTACTCCGGCACCAAGGGCAAGCACATCATCACCGTGCGCACCGAGCACAAGGCGGTGCTCGACACCGTGCGCGAGATGGAGCGCCAGGGCTTCGAGGCCACCTATCTGAACGTGAAGGAAAACGGGCTGCTCGACCTCGACGCCTTCCGCGCGGCAATCCGCCCCGACACCGTGCTGGCCTCGGTGATGGCGGTCAACAACGAAATCGGCGTGATCCAGGACATCGAAGCCATCGGCAAAATCTGCCGCGAGAAGGGCGTGATTTTCCACGTCGACGCGGCGCAGGCCACCGGCAAGATGCCGATCGACCTGACCAAGCTGCCGGTCGACCTGATGTCGTTCTCGGCCCACAAGACCTACGGCCCCAAGGGCATCGGCGCGCTGTACGTGCGCCGCAAGCCGCGCATCCGCCTGGAAGCGCAGATGCACGGCGGCGGCCACGAGCGCGGCATGCGTTCGGGCACGCTGGCCACGCACCAGATCGTCGGCATGGGCGAAGCCTTCCGTATCGCGAAGGAAGAGATGGCTGCCGAGAACGAGCGCATCCGCATGCTGCGCGATCGCCTGTATAACGGCCTCAAGGACATCGAGGAAGTGCACCTCAACGGCGACATGGATCAGCGCGTGCCGCACAACCTCAACGTCAGCTTCAACTTCGTCGAAGGCGAGTCGCTGATCATGGCGATCA
>JAUPLV010000125.1 GCA_030836725.1 Pseudomonadota bacterium
ATCTGATGAACGCCGCATTCGACCAGATCAAGGCGGGCGACGAGGTGAAGTTCATCGAGGAAATGGCCGCCGAGGGGCCGCAGGCGAAGCGCGTGAGCGTCGGCCATCATCACATTCCGCTGTGAGTTCGGGGGGAGGCGCTTGGGCGGTGCTGGCCCGGATGGTGCTACGTGGGGGGATTCGGCCCCGATTTCGACAGCCTTACTCGTTCAGCGGCGCATCCCGCGGATCGATTCCCTCAACCATCGGGATGTCTCTTTGCGGATGCTTCCGGATAACCCGCTTCATCGCTTCGTCTTCCCTCGGGCTATGCGAACTGCCTTGGTGAACTTCAAGATCCGCGGCATCGGCCGCGGCCATCGATTGCAGTTCCTGGCGCCCTGAAAGCAGTTCCGCCTCCGCGGCAAGCCAGTCGTCAAGGTCGCCTCCATGGGCATAGCCTCGCCGCATAAACCGGTAATAGGCAGCCTCGCTGATCATTCGCTGGCGTTCCGCATGTTCGAGGTCGTGCCTCCATGTCGTGTAGGAACCGTCTTCCTGATCAGCGGGTGTATTTGTTTCTCTGAGCATGTCCGTCTCTCCTGAAAATGTTGGTGAAATTCCGGCGCATGGTATGAAACTAGCTTGCGTTACTCATAACGCAACAGGGTTTCAGCCAGGGTGTCCTCACCGAGGTGTTCGATCAGGCCTTCGATCTCCGCCAGCAGGCCGTCATCCTCGTCTTCCTCCAGCACGCCATCGCCCACCAGGCGCGCGCCGATGCCTGCCATGATCGCTTCCCTGACGGCGCCCAGCGTGGGCGGACTTTCCCGGTTTTCATCGTTCACCACCGCCTCGATCACCCGCGACAGCGGCTCGCTGCCAGCGGATTTCACAAAGTCGATCGCCAGCGCTTCCTTGCCGAATTCATCGATCAGGGCATTCAATTCATCCAGCAGCGATTCGCTGATGTCGAAGCGGTGCATGTGCTCGGCCTCCCTGAAAGCGCGGGGCAGCAAGCTGGCGAGGTACGCGCGAACCGAAGCCAGAGTGGGCGGATCGGCGACATCCGGTTCGTTGACGCGGCTTTCGAGCAGCGCCGAGAGCCGTGGACTGACACGGACAGCGATATCAATTGGGTTGCGGGTCATGCTTTGCCTCCTGCAGGATGGGATCGTCCCGACTGATTCAATATAGCAAGCGCATGGGCAAACCGCTTTCATGAAAAACATGAAAGCAAGAATGCATTTTGGAGCGTAGGTCGTCCCTGAACGTGGACGACGAGACGATGCAGCGAATTCAGTCGATCAGCGGAACGCGCTTCCCAGGGCGTCGCCCCAGCCCTGCAGCGGCCCAAGCGGCTGGCGCGAGGTCTCACGCTCTTTCACCAAAGGTTGCCCGCCATGAATCGCGTATACCACGCGCCCCTCGACAACCAGCACGATGGCGTTGAAAGTCCATCCCGAAACATCCACCACGCGGGAAAAACTGAGTGCGTCGAGCCAGAAGTTGCCCACCCGGTCGCGCTTGATGTCGCGCACGCTGATGGTGTAGCCCTTGCAATCATCCCCCGCCTCCAGGCATTCGCGCAGCCCCCTGTCCAAGCGATCGGGCGAGAGGCCCGCCGTTATCGGGAAACGCAAGAGGATGTCGGAATAATCGAGAACCTGCACGTTGGGCGTGACATAAGGGTCGATTCCTTGCGTCTTAAGTTCAGCCGCGGTGGTCTCGTAGGGAACGATGCATTCGATGGTGGCGCGCGCCTTTTCGTAGCTGTCCCAGGGGCTTGATACCTCGGCGCGGGACTTGGGAAGCAGATTTGAGCAGCCAGCGAGAGCGAGAGTGCAGACCACCAGCAAAGCAAGGGGCCACCGCGCCGGGGCTCGGGGGAAAGGCGCAGTCGAACAGGGCGAAAGCATCATCGTGATAACGATCAAAACTATGATTTTAATTGTGCATGGCTGTCTCGCGGCCCGGCAGAGGCGCTCGACGGCGGATTTTATGCGGGGCGATGTGAACCAAGTGATTTTAGATAATAGGCTTAAGGCGTTAGATATCAAGGCAACGCGGCAATGAAAGCACTGAACCGCGGCTTGAATTAAATAGGGTGAGTGCCTCAATCAGGGAAGCGCAATCGAGCAATCTGCAGTGCAACGCCTTCGACGTGGGACGCCATGCAGTGCTCGTCCGGCGGGAACGACCCGGAATCAACGGGATCGGCGGGTTGAACGCACCGGCTTAAAGATCTTCGCGCCGCAGCATGAACACGAAATGGTCGCCGCTTTCGGTGTCGAGCCAGGTGAAGGGCAGGGCGGGGTAGGCGGCTTCGAGGGCGTCGCGGTTGTGGCCGATTTCGACCACCAGCAGGCCGCCGGGGTTGAGATGGGATTTGGCTTTGTCGAGAATCCGCCGGGTGGCGTCCAGGCCGTCCGCGCCCGAGCCAAGCGCCAGCGCCGGCTCCGCCAGATATTCCGGCGGCAGCGCCGCCACCGATTCGGCGTTCACGTAGGGCGGGTTGCTGAGGATGAGGTCGTAGCCGCGGCCGTCCAGCGCCGCGAACAGGTCGGACTCGATCGGCTCGATGCGGTCCGCGAGGCCGTAATCGGCTACGTTTTTCCTGGCGACTTCGAGCGCGTCGGCGGACAAATCCACCGCATCGACTTCGGCATTGGGGAAGGCCAGCGCCGCCAGGATGGCGAGGCAGCCCGACCCGGTGCAGAGGTCGAGCGCGCGCGTGATCTCGTCCGGCGATTCCACCCACGGCGCCAGCTGCTCATGCAGCAGTTCGGCGATGAAGGAGCGTGGCACGATCACCCGTTCGTCGACGTAGAAACGGTGTTCGCCCAGCCAGGCTTCCTTCGTGAGATAGGCGGCGGGCAGGCGTTCGCGCACGCGGCGTTCGATCACCGCCTGCACTTCTTCCGATTCGCCATGCGTCAGACTGGCGTCGAGGAAGGGTTCCAGCCGGTCGAGCGGCAGATGCAGCGTATGCAGGATCAGGTAAGCCGCCTCGTCGAAGGCGTTGTCCGTGCCGTGGCCGAAAAACAGCTTGGCCTCGTTGAACCGCGACACGGCAAAACGCAGCCAGTCGCGCACGGTGATGAGGGATTCGGTGTCGTCGAAATGTTTCATTTCAATCTCAAAAATTTATCCGCGAAGGACGCGAAGGGACGCGAAGAAAGGCGAAGCGTTCGATTTAAATTGGCATCCGCTTGGGTACTGGTTTTTTAGGGTTTTACTTCGCGTCTCTTCGCGTCCTTCGCGGATGAAATAAGGTTTTCAGCCCAGCAGTTTGTCCAGCGTCTTCTGGTAGATCGCCGACAGCTTTTCGATGTCTTCCACCGCGATGTGTTCGTTGATCTTGTGGATGCTGGCGTTGAGCGGGCCGAATTCGACCACCTCGCGGCAGACGTCGGCGATGAAGCGGCCGTCCGAGGTGCCGCCGGAAGTCGACAGCTCGGGGGTGAGGCCAGTGACTTCGCGGATCGCATCGGAAAGTGTGTCGCACAGCGGGCCGCGCGGGGTGAGGAACGGCTTGCCCGACAGACTCCAGTCGATTTCGTAATCGAGGCCGTGGCTGTCGAGAATCTCGTTCACCGCATCCATCAGCCCGTCAGCGGTGCTGGCGGTTGAAAAACGGAAGTTGAACTGGATTTCGACCACGCCGGGAATGACGTTGCTGGCGCCGGTGCCGCCGTGGATATTGGAAATTTGCCAGGTGGTCGGGGGGAACCAGGCATTGCCTTCATCCCACATGGTGTCGGCGAGTTCGGCGATTGCCGGCGCGGCGAGATGGATTGGGTTTTTGGCCAGATGCGGGTAGGCGATATGGCCCTGCACCCCCTTGATGCGCAGCGTGCCGGAGAGCGAGCCGCGGCGGCCGTTCTTGATGGTATCGCCGAATTCGGCGGCGCTGGTGGGTTCGCCGACGATGCAGTAATCGAGCAGTTCATTGCGTGCCTTCAGCGCCTCGACCACCTTCACCGTTCCGTCGATCGCCGGGCCCTCCTCGTCGGAGGTGAGCAGGACGGCAATCGAGCCGGGATGATCGGGATGCGCGGCCAGGAAGCGCTCGATGGCGGTGACGAAAGCGGCGTCCGAGGTTTTCATGTCGGCGGCGCCGCGCGCATAAAGCTGACCGTCGCGGACGGTCGGCTCGAACGGACCCGACAGCCACTGCTCGAGCGGGCCGGTCGGCACCACGTCGGTGTGGCCGGCGAAGCAGACAACGGGAGAAGCCGTGCCCTTGCGCGCCCACAGGTTGTCGACGCCGTTGTGGCAATGGCGCTCGACGTGGAAGCCCAGCGCTTGCAGACGCGCGGCGATGAGGTCGTGGCAGCCGGCGTCGTCGGGGGTCAGCGATCGACGTTTGAGCAGTTCGACTGCCAGCTCGAAAGTTTCATTGGCCATGCAGGGTCATGCTCCGAATAGGGTCTGGTACTGATCTTCGGCAAAACCGAGATGATATTTTCTGTCGCGTTCCAGCACCGGCCGCTTGATCGCGCTGGGCTGCGCAACCATGCAGGCAATCGCGCTGGCCTCGTCGGTGACCGCGGCTTTTTCAGCGTCGGTCAGCTTGCGCCAGGTGGTGCCGCGCGTATTGAGCAGCGCCTGCCAGCCGGTCTGCCTGATCACGTCGCGCAGCCACGCCGCATCGACGCCCTGTTTTTTGAAATCGTGGAAGGGGACGTCCTGGCCGTGTTCGGCGAGCCAGGCGCGCGCTTTTTTGACGGTGGTGCAGTTGGGAATGCCGTAAAGCTTCATGTTTGATCGTGGCACTTCATGAATTCATCCGTCCGGCGTCAGTATCGTCACGCATGGACGTAAAATCGGGAAAACGAATCCGCTATTCTATCCGACCTGATGCATCCCGCCGTTCATTCCCATACCGCACCGCCGCCGCCCGGCGAGGCCAGCCTGCGTTCCCTCGGAAAGCTGTTTCCCTACCTGTGGGAATTCCGCGGCCGCGTGCTGCTGGCGCTGGCGCTGCTGATCGGCGCCAAGCTGGCCTCGGTGGCGGTGCCGCTGGTGCTGAAGGAAATCATCGACGCCCTCGACCAGCCGCGTCCCGAGCTGGTGGTGCCGCTGGCCCTGATCCTGGGCTACGGCGTGCTGCGCTTCGCCAGCTCCACCTTCGCCGACCTGCGCGACGTGATCTTCGCCAAGGTCACCCAGCGTGCGATGCGCCGCATCAGCATGGCGGTGTTCAAACATCTGCACGCGCTGTCGCTGCGCTTTCACCTGGAGCGGCAGACCGGCGGCATCACTCGCGACATCGAGCGCGGCTCCAAGGCGCTGTCGAGTCTGGTCGGCTACCTGCTGTTCCGCATCACCCCGACGGTGCTGGAAATCCTGATGGTCGCCGGTATTCTGTTCGTCAAGCTCGACTGGGTGTTCGGCATGCTGACCCTGGTCACGCTGGCCGCCTACATCGGCTTCACCGTCACCATCACCGAATGGCGCACCCAGTTCGTGCGCCGCGCCAACACGCTCGATTCCGAAGCCTACGGCCGCGCCATCGACAGCCTGCTGAACTACGAGACGGTCAAATACTTCGGCAACGAAAAATACGAGGCCGAGCGTTACGACAAGAGCCTGATCGAGTGGGAAGACATGGCGCTGAAATCGCAGCGCTCGCTCGGTTATCTCAACGCCGCCCAGGCCGGGGTCATCGCCATCGGCGTCACCTTGATGGTGCTGCGCGCCGCCGCCGGCGTGGTCGAGGGCACGCTGACGCTGGGCGACCTGGTGATGGTCAACGCCTTCCTGCTGCAGATGTTCCAGCCGCTGAGTTTTCTCGGCGTGATGTACCGCCAGATCAAGGAGTCGATCACCGACGTCGAACGCATGTTCGCGCTGATGAACCGGCCGCGCGAAGTCGAGGACAAACCCGATGCGCGCGAACTCGACGTGGTCGCTGGCGAGGTGAAATTCGAGCACGTCAGCTTCGCCTACAATCCCGACCGCCCGATCCTGCACGACGTCAGCTTCACCATCCCGGCCGGCAACACGGTGGCCGCGGTGGGCTCCAGCGGCGCCGGTAAATCCACCCTGGCGCGGCTGCTGTTCCGTTTCTACGACGTCGGCGCCGGCAGCATCGCCATCGACGGCCAGGACATCCGCCACGTCACCCAGGACAGCCTGCGCGCCGCCATCGGCGTGGTGCCGCAGGACACCGTGCTGTTCAACGACAGCATCTACTACAACATCGCCTACGGCCGCCCCGGCGCCGGCCGCGACGAGGTGGTCGAAGCCGCCCGCGCCGCGCACATCCTGGACTTCATCGAAAGCCTGCCGCAGGGCTGGGA
>JAUPLV010000126.1 GCA_030836725.1 Pseudomonadota bacterium
GTGACACCGCTACGCACCCGCTGGCACGCCTGGTCGCGCGCCTGCCTTTGTACCCGCAAGGAGTAGGCCGGATTCGTAAAGCCGCTAAAGCGGCAACGACTCCGCTCTCGCTCCTCCTTGCCGGCCCCGGCCTGCGGCGTCGTCGCTTCGCCCTAAAGGACTCCGATCCTCTATGGGCCGAAGCCCATGTGGAATCGTATGCGGCAGACACGTGCCCAGACGCACCATCGGACGCGTCCAACTGCGGTTTCTAGGATTAAAGAAGTTTGAATTGATTTTTGACATGAAAATTATTCGAGCTTGGTCTCTTTGACCCATCCCGGGTTGACCCCCGCGCCAAATCAGTCCTTTTCGCCGCTTGCCAGCAGCAATCCGCCCCACGGCAACACGCTCGGCATGCCCCGCTCCAGCCAGCGCGCCCAGCAGGCTGCGGAAGGCTGGAAGATGGCCGAGCGCAGGGTCAGCCTGCGCACCGGCAAGCCGGAAAACAGTTCACGCACTTCACGGGCGGTATGCCAGCGGGCGCCGCGATAGGCGCCGCTACCGCCGTGCCGGCCCTTGTCCCGATACAACAGACTGGAACGGTTCAGCCAGCCGATGGCGAAGCCGCGGCGTGCCACCCGCACAGCCTCGGCCACGGCCTGCCGCTCGTCGTCGACGAAGCACAATGCGGCGATCGACAGCACATGATCGAAGCTGGCGTCGGCGAACGGCAGGGCGCGGGCATCGCCTTCCACCCAGTTCAGGGCTGGGCTGCTGTGGGCGCGCGCGTAATCGAGCCAGGCGGCATTGGGGTCGAGTCCGGTTGTGACGAGGCCGTCGGCGGCGGCGCGGCGGCTGAACCAGCCGGTGCCGCAGCCGACGTCGAGCAGGCTGTCGCCCGGTTGCGCCGCGAGCAGGTGCGCGGCCAGCGCGTATTCGGTTTCGCCGACCCAGCGCCCGCGCGGGGTGTCGTACCAGGCGTCGTAGTCGGCGGGGTTCATGCCGCCGCCAGCCGGCGGAATTGCCGCTCGATGCCGATGACCGCAATCAGCGCGGCCAGCAGGAGGGGCAGCACCGCAAGATTCAGGGTCACCCAGCCGAAGCGATCAAAGAGCCAACCCGCCGACAGGGTGGCCGTCGCCGCCAGGCCGAAGACCGCGAATTCGTTCACCGCCTGCACTTTCAATCGTTCGGCGGGCTGGTAGGCCTGGGTCAGCAGCGCGGTGCCGCCGATGAAGGAAAAATTCCAGCCGACCCCAAGCAGGATCAGCGCCGACAGGAAATTCAGGAACTCGACGCCGGACAGGGCCAGCACGACATGGCCGAGCAGCAGGACGAACCCGATCTGCATGATGCGCGGTGCGCCGTAGCGGGCGATCAGGGCGCCGGTGAAGAAGGACGGCGCGAACATTCCCACCACATGCCACTGGATCACCGGCGTCACACTGGAGCCCGGCAGGCCGCAGCCCAGAATCGCCAGTGGCGTCGCTGTCATCACCATGATCATGACGGCATAGCCGATGGCGGCGCCGAAGATCGCCACCCGCAGGGCGGGCTGGGCCAGGATTTCACGCAGCGGGCGTGGGGCGCCGGCATCCGCGGCAACCACCTGGGGCATGCGGAGGCGGGAAAGCAGAACCAGTGCGATGAGGCTGAGGCCCCCCTGCGCCAGGTAGGAGCCGACAAATATCTCGCCGCCGATCCAGTCCCGCCCCCAAAGTCCGAGCTGGGGGCCGAGGAAGGCCGCGACCACGCCGCCGGCCACCACCAGGGAAATGGCCTTGCCGGCCTGGGCTGGACCCGCCGTCTCGACGGCGGCGAAGCGGTAGTAATTGGCGAAGCCCTGGTAGCTGCCCAGCAGGAAATGGCCGACGACGAAGGCGGCAAAGTCGCTCCGGTGGAGCGCCAGCGCACAAATCAGGCTGCCGCCGACGCCGAGCAGCGCGCCGATCAGAAAGCCCGGACGGCGGCCCGCCCGGCGCATGAGCATGGCCGCCGGCAGCGAGGCGATGGCGGTGCCGATCACCATGGCGGCGACGGGAAGCGTCGCCAGCCCCTTGTCGGGTGCGAGCATGGCGCCGAGGATCGCGGCGAGCGCCATCGACAGGACAATGGCGGACAGCATCAGGGCCTGGCTCAGCGCCAGGATCAGGATGTTGCCGCGCGGCGAGGCGGGCATCAGGACAGACATAATTTTAAATTTGGCTTGTTTACGCGAACATTTCAAAAGGCCAGGTTCATGTCCGCCTGCATGACCACTTCCTTGTAGTAGCGGGCGGGCTCCGCGATCTTCGCGCCGTCTATCAGGTCGTGTTCGCTCATGCCGAACAGCGGGATGTTGAGCGGGCAGGCCAGCACGTCGCCGCCCTCGGCGATGAACATGAAGAAGAGGTCTTCCAGCAGCGGCAATTCCAGTTCGTCCATGCGCTTCATCACCGCCTCGCCCATCTCGGGCATGTCCGGCAGGCATCGGAGTTCCGGCATCTTCGCCCGGTGGATGGCGTTGACGCCGCGCGAACCGAAGAACACCGTCACCCTGGCGCCCTGTCTGAGCAGGTTCAGCGCAGTCATCATGGCATTGAAAACCTGGCAGAGTTCATCGTGGAAACACATGATGGAAACGTTTTTGTTCGTGCTCATGGCAGTTCCTTTTCAAGTTGTCGAAGCAGCCGTTAAACCTGTCCCCGGATCGCCCGGCTGTCGATTCGACAGGCCGTGTCCGCGAGAAGTCGGGAATTTGAATCTACCGTTATCCTCCAATGACGCTTTTCAGAAGAATGTAGCTGGCGACGAACAGCAGGAATACCGCGAAGCCGCGCTTCAGGGCGTCCTGTGAAAAGCGGTGGGCGATCCGGGTGCCGGCGAAGCTGGCCACCACGGTGACGGCGGTGAACCCGCCCATCAAAGTCCAGTCGATGGGCACCGCGCCCATGTAGCCGGCGAAGCCCGCATAGGACTTGGCGGCGACGATGGCGAGCGAGGTGCCGACCGCCATCTTCATGGGGACGCGCGAGAGCAGCACCAGGGCGGGGACGATGAGGAAGCCGCCGCCGACGCCGACGAAGCCGGTGAGCACGCCGACGCCGACGCCGTGCAGGGCCATGTGCGCCATGCAGGGGGAGAACAGGCCGGTGCAGGGCAGCGCCGCCGCACCACCCGATGCGGATATGTATCCATTGCCGCCCGTGGGAACGGCGGGCCGGGCCGGCTTGAGCATGCGCCAGGCGGCGGCATACATCACCAGCGCAAACACCACGAGCTGGATGACCACGGGCGTCACCACGCCGAGGCGCGCCCCGGCGTAGGTGCCGGCGACGCCGAACAGGCCGAACACCGCCGCCACCGACACATCCACATTGCCGCGCCTCCAGTTGTCCAGCGCGGCGATGGTGGCGGTCACCGCGACGATGCCGAGGCTCATGGCGATGGCGGACTTGGGCGCCACGTCGAGCAGATAGAGCAGCGCCGGCGTGGCGATGATCGAGCCGCCGCTGCCGAACAGGCCCAGCACGATGCCGGTTGCCATGCCGGCGAGGATCGCAAGAATGTCCATGTCTATCCGCCTTTCATCGAAATTCAGGCGCTATCGATGCGCCGTCAGACCCGCTTCAGCGCCCGGCCGGCTTGCCGGCACGGGCGTGGGCGTCGAAACCGCCCTTTTTCTTCCAGCCCTCGATGCCGTCCTGCAATACCTTGACGTTGTCATGGCCCAGCAGGCGCAGGGCGAATACCGCCTGCGCGGACAGCGAACCGGAGTTGCAGTACATCACCACCATGCGGTCTTTCGGCAACTCGCCGCGCCTCGCCACTGCCTGCCGCCACTCGATGTTGAGCGAGCCGGGGATGTGCTCCCTGGCGTACTGGGCGGCATCGCGCGCATCGACGATGAAGACCTTTTTCCAGTCGTCCATCGGGATCTGCTCCGGCCAGATCAGGCTGCTGCCGTATTCAGCGAAGTCCATGTAGCCGGAAAGCGCATCGACGACGGCGGGACTGTCTTCCGCATGGACCGGCGCGGCCAGCAGGGCAAGGCTGGAAAACAGTGAAATCAAGATTTTTTTCATGCGGACTCCCTAACGAGAAAAGTTATTGAAAAGTTCAGGTTTCGGCCAGCGGCAAACCCGCCGCCTGCCATTCCGAGGTGCCATCGGCAATTTTTTGGGCGCGGTAGCCGTGTTCCTTCAGCAAGGCCACTGCTTCGGCGGACATCATGCAGAACGGCCCGCGGCAATAAGCGACGATGTCCTTGTCTGCCGGGAGTTCCTTGATTCGCTGAAGGATCTCGTCGAGCGGCATCGAGCGTGCAAACGGCAGGTGGCCGCTGGCGTATTCGTCGGACGGGCGCACATCGATCACCACCACGTCGCCGCGCTGCGCTTTCTCCATCAGCGAGCGCCGTGTTTCGGCATTGAGCTTTTCCGGCGCCGCGAAAATCTGCTCCATCGCCACCTTGAGCTCGACCAGATGTTCTTCGGCCACCGTGCGCAGATTCACCCAAAGCGCACTCACGTCGTTGCCGGACAGACGATAGGCGATGAAGCGCCCGTCGCGCTGTGCCTCGACCAGGCGCGCCGCCTTCAGCACCTTGAGGTGTGCGCTCGCCAGCTTGATGTCGATCCTGGCTTCGGCGGCCAGGGCTTCAACGGTTTTTTCGCCCTGCGCCAGAATTTCCAGCAACTCCAGCCGCTTGGGGCTGGAGACCGCCTTGCCGATGCGGGCGACCTGTTCGTAGAGCAGGTCCTTGGTGTGTCGTTTGATCATGTTTCGTATATTCCAACGATTGTTGGAATATGTCAACCGATACAAAACAACCATGGCCTTGAGCGGGCATCCAGAGCTTGCAGGTCTCGTTGATGTTTGCCTGTTAGGCTGAAAGCTGCGCAGGGAGCGCTCCGGCTAGCCGCGGTAGATGCAGCCCGATTCATGAGTTTCCATCACGCTCACCTGCGCCAAGCCAGGCAGCACAGGCTTGAGTTGCTGCCACAGCCACACGGCCAGGTTTTCGCTGGTGGGATTTTTCAGCCCGGCGATGTCGTTGAGGGTGCGATGATCGAGTGCTGCGTGAATGGGCCGCCAGGCCGCCTCGATGTCGGCGAAATCGAGCACCCAGCCAAGCGCCGGATCGACCTCTCCGCTGAGGGTGAGTTCGATCCGGAACGAGTGACCGTGCAGGCGCGAGCAGGGATGGGATTCGGGCAGCGCAGGCAGGCGGCGCGCACATTGCAGGTGAAAAATGCGGAAGACTGCGCATTCGGCATTTTCGCGCAAGTCGAAGGAACTGGCGATGGCGGCAAACAGAGAATCTATGCGACCAGTCGTGCTGCAAAAGCGTCCGCAGAGATTCCCTGGCCGCCTGCCTGCTGCTGAAAGGGAGAATCTGTCCTTTGAAATGTGCGGGTTCAGCAGCGGGTAGTTCACGTTGCGGAGCGCTGTTGCTTTGCTATGAACAAAGCGGTCGCGGGCCAGGGAACAAAGGAGAGATTCGGCCTTGGATTACAACGTCCACGTCTGCTTGTTCAAGGACAACGAGGTCGATTTTGTCGACCGCCTTTGAATGGCAATCTTTTATTCCGTCAGGTGACGGTTATTCATCTTGGAGTGCTCCTCTTATGAATACGCTTTCTCGAGTCCTGTGGCTGAGCTGTTTGGTTCTTCTTGGCACCCGCCCCGCTGTGGCTGACGATGATGTCGCGGGCATCTGGTCGTCATTGACACGAACCAAAGGCGGTCTCGGGCCGCAATGGATATTTACGAAGGATGGGAAGGTAACCCATACATTTGGCGCTTTGGTTGACTTCAAGTACGAAATCGAAGGTAGCCAGATGAAGATGACGCTTCTTGCTCCGGATCAATCTTTGACAAAGGAAGTGTCAACCAAGGAGTTCTCGATTGACGGGGACACGATGATCGAGAATCCCAAGGTGCCGGATCGGAAGCAAATCATGAAACGCACCGGCAAGCCATACAAGAACAGTCCCTCAATCGTTGGTGAGTGGACTTATGAGCATTACACGGGCGGCCCGGCCATAATGCGATATTCCAACACGGGTGTCGTACAGTTAAGCGTTCCGTTTAAAACACTTACCGGAACGTATCGGGCAAGCCGAGGCACTATTTCCATCACGCTGCGCGACCAGAAGCCGGTGAGTTACAAATTCAAGCGCGCGAAGGATGTTCTGGTTCTCACCGATGGCTGAGTTCGTTTTAACCGTGTTCTGCATCACTGGTAGGAGGTCCGGAGCGCATGAAACAGAAACTGCTGGGGCGTGAGGTTGTCCTTGAAGCGGT
>JAUPLV010000029.1 GCA_030836725.1 Pseudomonadota bacterium
TCAACTCGCACGGCATGTTCGCCATCAAGGACAAGGAAATCAGCCAGATGGACGTCGACCGCGTGGTGGAAACCGCGCGCGCGGTGAACATCCCGACCGATCAGCAGATCCTGCACACCATTCCTCAGGAGTTCATCGTCGACGGCCAGGAGGACGTGCGCGACCCGCTGGGCATGAGCGCGATGCGCCTGGAGGTGAAGGTCCACATCGTCACCGGCGCGGTGTCGGCGGCGCAGAACATCATCAAGTGCGTGCGCCGCTGCGGCCTGGAAGTCTCCGACCTGGTGCTGCAGCCGCTCGCCTCGGCGATGGCGGTGCTGACCGAGGACGAGAAAGAACTCGGCGTGTGTCTGGTGGATATCGGCGGCGGCACCACCGACATCGCCGTGTTCACCAACGGCGCGATCCGCCACACCGCGGTGATTCCGGTGGCGGGCGACCAGGTCAACAACGACATCGCGGTGGCGCTACGCACGCCGCCCAAGGAGGCCGAGGACATCAAGGTGCGTTACGGATGCGCGCTCAGGCAGTTGGCGGACGCGCGCGAGATGATCGAGGTGCCGGGCATCGGCGACCGTCCGCCGCGCACCCTGTCGCGGCAAACGCTGGCGGAGTTCATCGAGCCACGCATGGAAGAGCTCTATTCGCTGGTGCAGGCCGAGTTGCGGCGCAGCGGATTCGAGGAACTGCTGTCCTCCGGCATCGTCATCACCGGCGGCTCGGCGGGAATGCAGGGGATGGTCGAACTCGGCGAGGAGGTGTTCCACATGCCGGTGCGCATTGGCTGGCCGCGCTATCAGGGCGGGCTGGAGGACGTGATGCGCAACCCGCGCTACGCCACCTGCATGGGCCTTCTGATGGCCGGGCTGGAAGCGCACGGGCAGGGTGCGCAGAAACTGTCCGGCAGCAATTTAAAGGACATTCTTGAACGCATGAAAAGCTGGTTCAGGGGAAATTTCTGATGCCGCCGCGCCGCGATCGCGCGCGCGACATCGAAACGGGATTTGGCGGCGGCGCCCCATGCGGCGAGCGCGTCAAAGGATATTTGAGTGTGGTTTTTGTTTGGGCAAAAAGAGGAGAGAAACATGTTTGAACTGATGGATGTAGATACCCAGGATGCGGTGATCAAGGTGATCGGCGTGGGCGGCTGCGGCGGCAACGCGGTCGATCACATGATCGATTCGGGTTTGAGCGGCGTGGAATTCATCGCCATCAACACCGACGCGCAGGCGCTGAAGCGCAACCAGGCCAAGATTCAGTTGCAGCTGGGGAATGCCGTCACCAAGGGTTTGGGGGCCGGCGCCAACCCCGACATCGGCCGTGAAGCCGCTCTGGAAGACCGCGAGCGCATCGCCGAAATGATCGACGGCGCCGACATGCTCTTCATTACCGCCGGCATGGGCGGTGGCACCGGCACCGGCGCCGCGCCGGTGGTGGCCGAAGTGGCGAAGGAGCTCGGCATCCTGACCGTGGCCGTGGTAACCAAGCCCTTCATGTTCGAAGGCAAGCGCGTGCGCGCGGCCAACGCGGGCATCGAGCAGCTTGCGCGCCACGTCGATTCGTTGATCATCATCCCCAACGAGAAGCTGATGCAGGTTCTGGGCGACGATGTCTCGATGCTCGACGCCTTCAAGGCCGCCAACAACGTGCTGCACGGCGCGGTCGGCGGCATCGCCGAAGTCATCAACTGTCCCGGCCTGGTCAACGTCGACTTTGCCGACGTGCGCACGGTGATGAGCGAAATGGGCATGGCGATGATGGGCTCGGCCCAGGCCAGCGGCGAAAACCGCGCCCGCATCGCCGCCGAACAGGCCGTCGCCAGCCCGCTGCTGGAGGATATCAACCTCGCCGGCGCGCGCGGCGTGCTGGTCAACATCACCGCCTCGTCCACCGTGAAGATGCGCGAAATCCACGAGGTGATGAATACCATCAAGGCTTTCACCGCCGAGGAGGCCACCGTCATCGTCGGACAGGTTCTCGACGACAGCATGGAGGACGCCCTGCGGGTGACGATGGTCGCCACCGGACTGGGCAGCCCCGTGGCCCGCCACCAGCCCAAACCGATGCAGATCATCCGTACCGGCACCGACGACATGACCATGATGGCCGACAACGGCGAAGAGGCGCCCAACGTAATGGTCAACCGTCGCAACCGCACGGTCCAGGCGATGAGCGATTCCGGCATCGACACCCTGGACATTCCGGCTTTCCTGCGCCGCCAGGCCGACTGAGCGGGTGGACAAACCCGGTTGCGCGACCCCGCTGTAGCGGGGCCACGCAAGTAGGTGTCCGCCCCCCGTCCGGTTAGAATGTCGGGATGATCAAGCAACGCACCCTTAAAACGCCGGTCAAGGCGACCGGCGTAGGCCTGCATTCGGGCGTCAAGGTCGAGATGACCCTGCGCCCGGCCGGCCCCGATACCGGCATCGTGTTCCGGCGGATGGACCTCCTCCCGCCCGCCGAACTCAAGGCCGACCCCTATCTGGTGACCGACACCCGCTTGTGCTCGATGCTCGAATCGGGCGCCGCCAAGGTGTCCACCGTCGAGCACCTGATGTCCGCGCTCGCGGGACTGGGCATCGACAACCTGTTGGTCGACCTCACCGGCCCCGAAATTCCCATCATGGATGGCTCCTCGGCGCCGTTCGTGTTCCTGCTGCAGTCCGCTGGCATCGTCGAGCAGGATGCGGCGAAGCGCTACGTGCGCATCAAGCAGCCGATTGAAGTGCGCGACGGCGACAAGTGGGCGCGCTTCGTCCCGCACAACGGCTTCAAGGTCGAGTTCACCATCGACTTCAAGCATCCCGTGTTCGACCGCAGCGGCAAGACCGTCAGCATCGACTTCGCCGACACCGCCTATACCAAGGAAGTCGCGCGCGCGCGCACTTTCGGCTTCATGCACGAGGTCGAATATCTGCGCAACCAGGGCCTCGCGCTCGGCGGCTCGCTGGACAACGCCATCGTCATGGACGAATTCCGTGTGCTGAACCAGGACGGCCTGCGCTACGACGACGAGTTCGTCAAACACAAGGTGCTCGACGCCATCGGCGACCTGTACCTCCTGGGCTACCCCATCATCGGCGCCTTCGAAGCCTACAAATCCGGCCACGCGCTCAACAACGCGCTGCTGCGCGAGCTGCTGCGGCACCAGGAATCCTGGGAATTCGTCAGTTTCGAGCATGACGAAGAGGTTCCCGCCGCATTCCTGCGCCTGCATCCCCTCACTGCCTAATGGTCCCGCTCCGATGATCGTGGCCCGCCTGCTGATCGTCGCCCTGCTCGTCGCCATGGCGGCGCTCGGGCTGGCGTGGCTGTTCACCGGCAAACGCCAATATCTCCGATACGTCGGCCGGGTGCTGCGCTTCGCGCTGGTTTTTGGCCTGATCGCCGCATTGTTTTATGTGGTGGAGCGGATCGTTTTACGGTGAGCATCAATCCACCCGCTGGACCGTGATTGAGCCGTTCCGGCCGCGCCGGGATACCAAAATACAACAGTTTCACGTCAGGCCAAATGAAGGCGACGGGACTACACCGACCTTCCCTAGACAATGCAAATTTAATACTGATATGATGGTCTCGAAGGCGCAAAAAGCGCGTTTCAAGGGGTGCGGGCAATATATTTGAAGCGCAGAGACGCTTGAAGATTGAGTCCACCATCAACAAAACACAACCGATTCAAAGAGGAGAAGAACCGATGACCACCAACCGCAACCGGCTATTGCTGGGATTGAGCGCCGCCGTCATGGGCACCGTCATGGCCGTACCCGCCGCACAGGCCACCCCGGCATTCGCGCGCCAGATGGAAATGAACTGCATGGGTTGCCATACCCAGGCGCTGACCACGCTCACCGAATTCGGCCGCCAGTTCAAGCTCACGGGCTTCAGCATGGCCGCAGGCAACAAGTCGATGATCACCGGCGGCACCCTCGGCACCTCGCTGCCGGTGGCCATCAATGCCGGCATCGGGATGAAGTCCAACTACGTGAGTTCCAGCGACCCCGTGGTCCGCGACAACCTCTCCTTCCCCGCGGGCTCCGCGATCTTCTTCGGCGGCAAGATCGCCGAGAATGCCGGCGCCAACACCCTGTGGGCCACTGACGGCCTGATCCACATGCAGGCCACCTTCACCCAGCCAGTAGGCACCGGCCGCGTCGGCTTCTCGGTGTACGGCGGCCAGGGTCATGGCCCGTTCATCGCGACCGAAGCCTACAACACCGGCCTGCACAAGGAACTGGCGATGTTCGAGAACGTCGTGCGGACCAACGCAGCGCAGGCGACCGGCGTCGGCTCCGGCCCCGCCAGCGGCCTCGTGGCCTTCTACGGCGGCCACGGCCTGACCGTCACCGGCGGCGTCTGGGCCAAAGGGACCAACAACAGCTACGCCAACAAGGGCCTCGATACCGACGGCATCGACCAGACCCTGCTCCGCGTTGCCTACGACATTCCGACCATGGGCGGCTGGGATGTGATGGTGGGTGCGTACCAGCTGGGCGGCTCGACCACCGGCACGCCCTGCAAGCTGTGGGAGAACACCGCAGCCGCATTCGCGACCTGCGCCGGAACGCCCTGGGCCGGCATGTTGACCAAGTTCGCCACTTCGGCAAGCGGTCTTGACATGCAGGCACAAGGCTCCATCGCCGGCATGAACACCCAGGTCGTGGTGAACCATGTGGCCGACTGGAAATACAAGATCACCGACGTCGCCGCTCCGACCACCGTCCGCATGAACCAGGAATCCGGCGCGACCTCCGTCGAGGCCCGGATCATGCTCGTACCGGCGATCGGCCTTGCCGCCGGCTTCATGAGCTTCGACGACAAGCTGGCCACCAACAAGGACTACAAGACCAAGACCGTTGGTCTGTTCTACAACTACGCCGACAACGTGCGCTTCTCTGTCGAGCGCTCGGAAATCGACAACAAGACCGGCACCGACATCAGCGAGACGACCGCGCAGGTGCTTCTCGCCTTCTGATTGTCGAACGGTTCCGCCCGCCTGGGCGGACCTCCGGTTTTTCGACTGTTTCCCCTCGTGGCGCGAGCTGCAAGGGGCAACGAAAAGGGCAGGCTTAATAGCCTGCCCTTTTCATTGCCCGCCCCGGATATTCACGGCCAACCGCAGTTCCGGCACACCGGTTTCCAGCCGGAGTCGCCTTGATTCCGCATCAAGGCGACTCGCTCAGGCGTCAGGTGAAACTGTCCGACATCAGCGTGCTGAACCAGACATTCATCTGCTCGAAGTTCCGGGTGCTGATCTCGGCTGCCTCGGTGGCGCTCGCATTCACGATGCCGCCGCCGTTGGCTGCGATTTTCATGCTGCTGCTGGCCGGGTCATACTGATAAACCGCCGTCAGCCAGGAAGCGGAACTGGCCGTGATCGGCGAGTAGCAGGCGGAATTGGCGACCGGTTGCGGATCGGGCTGGCCTCCGGCGAGCAGCCTGATGACGGCATCGGCGCAAATCTTGGCTTCCTGGTTGGCCACGTGTCCCGCCTTGGGCATGCCGCACTGCGAGGCGTCTCCGATGACATGCACGCCCGGCCTGGCTGTGGACTCATAGCTCAGCACATTGACCAGCGCCCAGCGTCCGCCCGAACCGTTGGCCAGGCCTGCCGCGGCAAGCCAGCCTCCGGCGGCGCTGCCGGCCGCGCGGTGGGGGGCAATCGGGTTGATCACGTTGGCGCTGAGGGCTTGGGGCGCTCCGCTCTTGTCGACGTAACTGACGGTCTTGCTGGTCGCATCGATCGCGATGCCGCTGACGCCCGGATGATAGGAAAGCACACCCGCATGAATGACGTTCAGCGCGCGGGTGAAGCTTTCCACGCCAGCCTGGATGCCGGCATTCTCGTCGAGCACGATGACCCGGCTGCCCGCACCCTTGAAGGTTTTCAGGTAGTCGGCGACCAGGCAGGCGCGTTCATAAGGGCCGGGAGGGCAACGGTAGGGCGCCTTGGGGATGGTCAGGACAAACGTGCCGTTGGCGGGCATGGCCGCAAGCTGGTCGCGCAGCAACAGGGTTTGCGCGCCAGCGCGCCAGGCATGGGGCGTCTTCGATTCATAGTCGGACTGCGTCAGCCCGTAGGCATCCTCGAATTCGACCCCCGGCGCCAGCACCAGCCGGTCGTAAGGCAGGGTGCTTCCGTCCGACAGCAGGATCTGCCTGCCGGCGGTATCGATGGAGGTCAGGGCGGCGTGTTTGACGGCGACCCCGTAATTGGCGCTCAGTGCGCCGTAGTTGAAGCTCAGGGTATTGATGTTGCGGCCGCCGTTGAGCACCAGGTTACTCATGATGTTGGAGGTGTAGGCGGCGGCGGGTTCCACCAGCGTGACGGACAGGCCGGAACCGCCCCATAGACGCAGGTACTTGGCTGCCGTGGCGCCGGCCATGCCGCCGCCCACAACCACGACTTTTCCGACCAGCCCCGTTTCGGCCAGCTTGAACACCACATTCGAGGCGGACGATTCCGCGTCGCCGTCGGTCCAGCCAATCCGCGGCATCAGGCCGGCGACAAGGCCGGAACCGGCCAGGAGCAGCCAGCGGCGGCGATCCATATTATGTTTTGTGAATTCCATGTTGTGTCTCCCCGGGGGTTATCGTTGGAGGTAGGCGATGATGGCTTCGAGCTGAGCGCGGGTATAACCCTGGGCGTGCGCGGCCATGATGTCGCTGCTGGCGGGCTGGGTGAGGTAGTCCACGACTTCGGAGGCCTCACTGCCGCGAATGCTTTCGAAGCCCCCCGCGCCGCCGGTGCCATGGCACTGGAAGCAGTTGGAGGCCAGCAATCGTCCTGTGGTGTCCGCGGGCTGGCTGAGCATGATCGGCGCGCCAGGGACGGTGTTGCTGTTATCCGTTTCCGGCCCGGTTTCCTGCTCGGTTTCCGGTTCTGGCGCGGCGCTCTCGCTGCCGCCCCCGCCCCCGCACGCGGAAAGCAGCAGGGCCGCGAAAATGGCCGCCCATTTCCGGCGCCTGTCCAACCCGAACATCGTGACCGTCCCGTGATAAGTTCGCATGAGCACACTCCTTGTAGATTTTTTTGTCAGGATGTACTTATAGGGCCGGTTTCTTAAAGCTTCCTTAAAACCCGAATTGGTCAACAGGTATCGCGTTTGCGAGCAGGGTGCGCTCCGTGCACCGATTGATGCCGAAAGCTGCGCGGTCATGGCGCGACCGGCCGAAATCGAATCAGCCCTGGAACAGCGCCAGCTTCTCGGCCTGGTCCGTGCGCTCCCAGGTGAATTCCGGCTCGTGCCGCCCAAAATGCCCGTACGCGGCGGTCTTCCGGTAGATGGGGCGGCGCAGGTCGAGGCTGTCGATGATGCCGCGCGGGGTCAGCTTGAAGCTGCAACGCACCATGTCTTCCAGTTTTTCGTCCGGCAGGGTGCCGGTGCCGTAGGTTTCGACCAGCAGAGACACCGGCTCGGCGACGCCGATGGCATAGGCCAGCTGCACCAGGCAGCGCCTGGCATAGCCCGCCGCCACGAGATTCTTGGCGATGTAGCGCGCCATGTACGCCGCCGAGCGGTCGACCTTGGTCGGGTCCTTGCCTGAAAACGCGCCACCGCCGTGCGGGCAGGAGCCGCCGTAGGTGTCGACGATGATCTTGCGGCCGGTGAGGCCGGTGTCGCCGTTGGGGCCGCCGATTTCGAATGGGCCGGCAGGGTTGACCCACAGCCTGAACGTCGGCGTGCGCAGCGCCGTCGGCACCAGCGGGTCGACGATTTCGCGCGCGACTTCCTGCGCGACCCAGGCGGGGTCGAGGCCGCGTTCGATCTGGGTGGAAATGATCACGGTTTCGACGCCGACCATTTTCTGGCCTTCGTAGGCGACGGTAACCTGGCTTTTGGCATCGGGGCGCAGCCAGGGCAAGGCGCCGGACTTGCGCAGTTCGGCCTGCTTTTGCACCAGGCGATGCGCCAGCCAGAGGGGATAGGGCATCAGGTCGGGGGTTTCGTCGCAAGCGTAGCCGAACATCAGGCCCTGGTCGCCGGCGCCGATGTCGCCGCCGGCCAGGGAGATGCCCTTGTGAATCTGGATCGACTGGTGGTTGAAGCGCACCTGCACTTCGCAGGTGTTGGGGTCGATGCCGGTTTCGGCGTCGCGGTAGCCGATGTCGCGCAGCACCTGGCGGGCGATCGCCTCGGCGCGGTCACGCACCTCGTCGAAGAGTTCCTTGCGGACGGTTTTGAACTCGCCGGTGATCACCACCAGGTTGTCGGCCACCAGGGTTTCGCAGGCGACCCTGGCTTCGGGTTCTTCGGCCAGAAAGGCGTCCAGGATGGCGTCGGAAATCTGGTCGGCGATCTTGTCCGGATGGCCTTCCGACACGGACTCGGAGGTAAACAAATGGCGGCGCATGTTCATGGAGCGTTTCCTGTGATGCGTTGATGGTCAAGGGTTACGTGCCGCGAGGCGCCAGAGCGAGGTGACCTCGGCGGCGCGCGCGGCGTGTAGCGGGTCGGTGGCATCAGCGGCGCGGGGATGCGTGGGTTTGGTGTCCAGCCGCCCGACGACGTTCAGTCCGGCTGCCTCGATTGCGGCGAGCAGCGACTCGCGCGTGCGCAGGCCCAGATGCTCGGCCAGATCCGACAGGATCAGCCAGCCTTCGCCGCCGGGTTCCAGGTGTGCCGCCAGCCCGTTCAGAAATCCCAGCAGCATACGGCTCTCCGGGTCGTAAATCGCGTGTTCGAGCGGCGAGTTGGCGCGTGCGGGAAGCCAAGGCGGATTGCAGACGATAAGCGGCGCGCGCCCTTCGGGGAACAGGTCGGCCTCGACCACCTCCACCCGCCCCTTGAGGCCAAGCCGGGCGATGTTCTGCCGCGCGCACGCCAAGGCCCGCGGGTCCTGGTCGGTGGCGACGACATGCTTGATACCTCGGCGGGCGAGCAGCGCGGCCAGCACGCCCGTTCCCGTGCCGATGTCGAAGGCGAGCGTCGAGGCCGGCAGCGGCGCTTCGGCCACCAGTTGCACGTACTCGCCGCGCACCGGCGAAAACACACCGTAGTGCGGATGAATCCGGTCGCCCAAGGCAGGAATATCCACGCCTTTCTTGCGCCATTCGTGGGCGCCGATGACGCCGAGCAGTTCGCGCATCGAGACCACCGAAGGCGTCTTGCCCTCGCCATAGGCTTCGGCGCAGGCTTCCTTCACGTTCGGCGCGCGGCGCAGGGGAATGCTGAAATCCGCCTCCAGCGGCAGCAGCAGCATCCCCAGGGTGCGGGCGCGCTGCGATTGCGCCTGACGATGGAAATTGAAGGCCTCGGTCGGCGACGATGCGGCCTTGCGCGGCTTGCGGTCGATGCGGCGCGCCATCGCCTGCAGCAATTGGCGCGCATTCTGGAAGTCGCCCCGCCACAGCAGCGCGGTGCCCTCGCTGGCCAGGCGATAGGCCGCATCGGCGGTGATGCGGTCGTCCGCGACCATCACGCGTTTGGGCGGCGGCGCCCCGCCCTCCGAGCGCCAGCGGGCCGAGCGCGGCTCGCCGTCTTCGGTCCAGTTCACTACAGGATCATTCGTGTCGGTCACAGTGGAAGGGGTGAAACATCCAGGCCAGGAATAAGGAAACAAACGGGATCGAATGCAAAGGGCGGATCCGATAAAAGACGCTTAACGCCCGAGTTACGCTGCCACGGCCAGTGGCTGGATTGCCGCCAGATTCTCGGCCAATGCCTCGCGCGTAAGCGCCAGGTCGTAGTGTGCTTGCAGATTCAGCCAGAACTCGGCTTCCATGCCGAAAAATACGCCCAGGCGCGCGGCGGTATCGGCGGTGATGCTGCGCTTGCCGGCGACGATTTCTCCGATACGGCGCTGGGGTACGCCGATTTCCTTGGCTAGCCGGTATTGAGTCACGCCCAGCGGCTTGAGAAATTCCTCCAGCAGAATTTCGCCGGGCGTAGCGAGCGGAATTTGACGTTTTGCCATGATGCCTCCTAGTGGTAATCGACGATTTCCACGTCCCATGCCGCGCCGTCTTTCCAGGTAAAACACACACGCCACTGGTCGTTGACGCGAATACTCCATTGATCTTTGCGATCGCCCTTGAGCGCTTCCAGCCTGTTTTGCGGTGGAATACGCAATGACTCCAAGCGCTCGACAGCATGCAGCATTTGTATTTTGCGGATAGCCACACGTGCGATATTGGCAAATCGGGGGACGCGTTTCCCCTCGAACAGCGCCTGTGTTTCGCGACATTTAAACTGCTTGATCATGTTTGATACTAACGCCTGACGTTAGTATCGTCAAGCCATTACCATGCTCACAGCTTGGCATTGCGCCCGCCGTCCACCGCCAGTACCTGCCCAGTGACGTAGGGGGCGTCGATGGCGAAGAAGCGCACGGCGCGGGCGATGTCGTCGGGGCCGCCGGCGGTCTTGAGGATGGTGTGGGAGACGATGCGCTGACGCGAGACCTCATCGAAGTTGGGGTCGTCTTCCGGCCACATGATCGGGCCGGGGGCGACGGCATTGACGCGCACCAGCGGCCCCAG
The DNA here is from genome assembly GCA_030836725.1 of Pseudomonadota bacterium. Classification (GTDB taxonomy): domain Bacteria; phylum Pseudomonadota; class Gammaproteobacteria; order Burkholderiales; family Thiobacillaceae; genus Thiobacillus. Next base: position 10,481 of record JAUPLV010000029.1, read on the forward strand.
TTCGCGCGCCAGCGACTTGGTGAGGCCGACCACGCCGGCCTTCGCGACCGAATACACGACGTAGCTTTTCATCGGCCGCTCGGCGTGGATGTCGGCGATGTTGACGATGCAGCCGCGGCGCTTCTTCAGTTCCGGCGCGGCGGCCTGCGACAGGAACATCGGTGCGATCAGGTTGCTGCCCATCAGGTTGTCCCAGTCCTTCATGGTGATGCTGCCAACCGGGGTGGGGTAGAAGCTCGACGCGTTGTTGACCAGCACGTCGAGGCCGCCAAAGGTTGCGACGGTCTGGTTGACGAGGCTGGGCAGGCCGCCGACGTCGAGCAGGTCGGCCTGGATCAGCGCGACCGAATCGGGGCGAATCGCATTCAATTCATCCTGCAGCGCGCGCGCCTCGTCGGCTGAACTGCGGTAATGGATCATCAGACTGGCGCCGCTGGCGTGCAGCAGGCGGCCGATCGCCGCGCCCACGCGCTTGGCCCCGCCCGTAATCAATGCGACTTTGCCTTGCATCGGGGTTCGCCTTTATAGTCACTGGATTCTGGATTATCCAGCCATTCCGCATTATCCCCGAAGTCATCCGCCGCATGCTGCCTACTCCAAGCCCTGACGCCCTCGCCCACAGCCAGCGCGTGACCGCCCACCTGCGGAGCCTGATCGAAGACGCGGGCGGCTGGATTCCGTTTTCGCGCTACATGGAAGCGGCGCTCTACGCGCCCGGTCTCGGCTACTACGCCGCCGGCGCGATGAAATTCGGCGCGGCGGGCGATTTCGTCACCGCGCCGGAAATGACCCCGCTGTTCGGCCGCACGCTGGCGCACGCCATCGCGCCCGCTGTCGCCGAAACCAGCGGCGAGGTGCTGGAACTGGGCGCCGGCAGCGGGCGGCTGGCGGCGGACCTGCTGGGCGAACTGGAAAGGCTCGATGCGCTGCCGCCGCGTTACCTGATTCTTGAAGTCAGCGCCGACCTGCGGCAACGGCAGCAGGCAACCCTCGCGCGCGAACTGCCGCATCTGGCCAGCCGGGTGCGCTGGCTGGACGCGCTTCCCGAGCATTTAAGCGGCGTCATCCTCGGCAACGAGGTGCTCGACGCGCTGCCGGCCGAACTACTGCACTGGACCGAAGCGGGGCCACAGCTGCACGGCGTGGCGCTCGATGGCGATGCCTTCGCCTGGCGGGACCGACCGATCATCGAGCCCGTGCTGCACGCCCGCGCCGAGGCATTGAACCTGGCTCCGGGCTATGTCTCCGAAATCAATCTGACGGCCGATGCGCTGATCGCCTCGCTCGGAAATTGCCTGGACCACGGCCTGATCCTGATGATCGACTACGGCTTTGCCGCCAGCGAGTACTACCATCCGCAGCGCCACATGGGGACGCTGCGCGCGCATTATCGCCACCACGCGCTGGACGATCCGTTCTACCTGCCGGGATTGTGCGACCTCACCGCGCATGTCGATTTCAGCGCGGTGGCGCGGGCGGGAATGGCGGCCGGACTGGAACTCGCGGGCTACGCCAGCCAGGCGAGTTTCCTGCTGAACAGCGGCCTCGCCGAATTGCTGTTGCAGACGCCGCCCGCCGATGCGGCGACGTATCTGCCGCAGGCCAACGCGGTGCAACGGCTGGTTTCGCCCGCCGAGATGGGTGAGCTGTTCAAGGCGATCGGGTTCGCCCGGGGCGGCATCGCGCCGCTGCCGGGACTGGCGCGCGGCGACCGCAGGCACAGCCTGTAAGGATTCCGGCTGTTTGTAGGAGCGGCACCTCGCCGCGATTTCGCACCCAGGCGAACACTACGGCTTGGGCCGTGGCGACCCTACCGGCTGGGGTCACAGGGTTTTGTGGGAGGGGCTTTAGCCGCGATGGAGGCACGCTATCGGGGCTGAAGCCCCTCCTACGTGGGTATGCCGAGGCCTGCGGCGGCGCCCCTTGTCAGGGGCGCCGCGCCTTACACCAGCGGCAGCTGTGCGTCCTCTTCCGGCGGCAGGAGGGTGACGCGCACAGCGTGCAGGCGGCGGCTGTCGGCGCGCAGGATGCTGAACAGGAAGCCGTCGAACTGGACCGATTCGCCGCGCTTGGGAAGGTGGCCGAAGCGCGAGACGATGAGGCCGCCGACGGTGTCGAATTCCTCGTCGGAAAAATGCGCGCCGAGGGCCTGGTTGAAATCCTCGATTTCGGTTCCGGCCTTGACGCGGAAAACGCCCTCGTGCTCGCGGATGATATTGTCTTCGGTTTCGTCGAAATCGTATTCGTCCTCGATGTCGCCGACGATTTGCTCCAGCACGTCCTCGATGGTCACCAGTCCGGCGACGCCGCCGTATTCGTCGACGACAATGGCGATGTGGTTGCGATTGGAGCGGAACTCCTTCAGCAGCACGTTCAGCCGCTTCGACTCGGGAATGAACACGGCCGGGCGAAGCATGCCGCGGATGTCGCTGTCCGACTCGGCGTAATGCCGCAGAAGATCCTTGGCCAGCAGGATGCCGATGACGTCGTCGCGATCCTTGTCGATGACCGGGAAGCGCGAGTGCGCGGTTTCGATGACGCGGGGAATGAAGACTTCCGGCGCATCGTTGATGTCGATGACGTCCATCTGCGCGCGCGGGATCATGATCTCGCCGACGCGCATTTCCGACACCTGCAGCACGCCCTCGATCATCGCCAGGGCGTCGGCATCCATCAGGTTGTTTTCGTAGGCGCCGTGTAGCAGTTCGATCAACTGTTCACGGTCTTCGGGTTCGCGCATCAGCCAGTTGGAGATGCGCTCGAGCAAGCTCGGTTTGGGACTACTGTCGGACTCCATTTATGCGTCAGGAAGTGTAAGGATTGGGAATTCTAAACTGTTTCAGTATAGCGGCTTCGCGCGACTCCATGATTTCGGCCTCCGCCGGGTCGATGTGATCGTAGCCCTGCAGGTGCAGCACGCCGTGGATGGTCATGTGGGCAAAATGCTGCTTGAGCGGCTTGCCCTGTTCGCGCGCTTCGCGTTCGACCACCGAGGCGCAGACCACCACGTCGCCGCCGAGCACGCCAGGTGAAATTTCGCCGTATTCGAAGGTCAGCACATTGGGCACGTAGGCCTTGTCGCGATAGTCCCGGTTGAGCGCCTGCGCCTCCTCGGCGTCGACGATGCGCACGGTGATCTCGGCGGGATGTTCCAAAGCAGCGGCGACCCAGCGCCGGACCTGCGCGCGGCTGGGCAGAGCGTCCGCCTCGCTGGCGAACTGCACCGACAGGCTGAATTCAGGGTTCACGTTTTTCCGTTTGCGCGCGATGCGCGGCGTAGGCATCGACGATGCGGCCGACCAGTGGATGGCGCACCACGTCCTCGGACAGGAAATGGGTGAAGGCGATGCCGCGCACATCACCCAGCACATCGGCCGCATCCATCAGGCCGGATTTGATGTGCTTGGGCAGATCGAGCTGGGTCGGGTCTCCGGTCACCACAGCGCGGGCGCCGAAACCGATCCGGGTCAGGAACATCTGCATCTGCTCGGACGTGGTGTTCTGCGCCTCGTCGAGGATGATGAAGGCATGGTTGAGGGTGCGGCCGCGCATGAAGGCGAGCGGCGCCACTTCGATGGCGTGGCGCTCGATCAGCCGCGTCACCTTGTCGAAGCCCATCAGGTCGAACAGCGCGTCGTACAGCGGGCGCAGGTAGGGGTCAACCTTCTGGGTGAGGTCGCCCGGCAGGAAGCCGAGCCGTTCGCCAGCTTCCACCGCCGGGCGCGTCAGCACGATGCGCTTGACCTGCTCACGTTCCAGCGCGTCGACCGCGCAGGCGACGGCCAGATAGGTCTTGCCGGTGCCGGCGGGGCCGACGCCGAAGGTGATGTCGTGGCTGCGGATCTGTTCGATATATTCGCCCTGGCGCGGGGTGCGCGCGCGCAGGTCGGCGCGGCGGGTGCGCAGCGCGGGTCCCTCCTCGTCGGCGCGGCCGCGCGTCAACTCGACCAGGCCGAGCTGGATGTCGTCCAGGCTCAGCTCGTCGTGCGCGCGGTTGTAGAAATGCTCGATCGCCTGCGCGCCCTTTTCGGCCTGCGCGGCGTCGCCGCTGAAGCGGAAGCTCGAACCGCGGCGACCGATGGTGACGTCGAACGCCGCCTCGATCTGCCGCAGGTTCTCGTCCATGGGCCCGCACAGGTTGGCCAGGCGCCGGTTGTCTTCCGGGGCCAGCCGCAGTTCAACGATGTCAGTTTTCAAACGCTCTCGCTCTCGGTGATGGCCACTTCGCCGCGCAAGCTGTGCGGCAGGGCCTGGGTGATGATAACGTCGACGAACCGGCCGATCAGGCGCGGCTGCCCGGCGAAGTTTACGATGCGGTTGTTGTCGGTGCGGCCGGCAAGCTCCTCGGCGTTCTTGCGGGCATGGCCCTCGACCAGCACGCGCTGCACGGCGCCGACCATGGACTGGTTCACCTGCTGCGCCTGCGCCTCGATCCGCGCCTGCAGCCGCATCAGCCGCTGCGTTTTCAGTTCGGCGGTGACATCGTCCGGGTAGTCCGATGCCGGCGTGCCGGGGCGCTTGCTGTAGATGAAGGAGAAGCTGGCGTCGAAATCGAGTTCGACGATCAGCTTCATCGTCGCCTCGAAATCGGCTTCGGTCTCGCCGGGGAAACCGACGATGAAATCGGACGACAGGCACAGGTCGGGGCGCTGTTCCCTCAATTTTCGGACAATCGACTTGAATTCGAGCACGGTGTGGCCGCGCTTCATCGCCGCGAGGATGCGGTCGGAGCCGGACTGCACGGGTAAATGAAGATGCGACACCAACTTCGGCAGCTTGCCGTAGCACTCGATCAGCCGCTGCGTCATTTCGCGCGGGTGGCTGGTGGTGTAGCGGATGCGCTCGATGCCGGGTATCTCGTGCACCATTTCCAGCAGGAAGGCGAAGTCGGCGGTGCCGCCCTCGTGCAGCGCGCCCTGGTAGGCGTTGACGTTCTGCCCCAGCAGGGTGACTTCCTTCACCCCGCGCCCGGCGAGGTCGGACACTTCGGCGATGACGTCGTCGAACGGCCGCGAGACTTCCTCGCCGCGGGTGTAGGGGACGACGCAGAAGGTGCAGTATTTGGAGCAGCCTTCCATGATCGAGACGAAGGCCGAGGCGCCCTCGACGCGAGCGGGCGGCATGTGGTCGAACTTCTCGATCTCGGGGAAGCTGATGTCGACCTGGGCGCGCCCGGTCGCACGTTTCTTGGCGATCAGTTCAGGCAGGCGGTGCAGGGTCTGCGGGCCGAACACCACATCGACGAAGGGCGCGCGCGCGACGATGGCCGCGCCTTCCTGCGACGCCACGCAGCCGCCGACGCCGATGATGAGATTGGGATTGAGCTGCTTAAGGTGACGCACCCGGCCGAGGTCGTGGAACACCTTTTCCTGCGCCTTTTCGCGCACCGAGCAGGTGTTGAACAGGATCACGTCGGCGTCTTCCGGCGTGCTGGTCGGCGTCAGGCCTTCGGCCAGGTTGAGCACGTCGGCCATCTTGTCCGAGTCGTACTCGTTCATCTGACAGCCGAAGGTTTTGATGTAGATTTTTTTCATGGGGGGCGCCGGGACAGTGAATAGACTGGGGGCTAAAGATACTTGGCTACTCGGTTCTAGTAATTTGCTATCCTCGCTAAACAGGGGGTCGGGGATACATCCATGCTAAGAGCGTTATTAAAACCCCTACTCCTGTTCCGGCCAGAGCAACTTTTGCCCAAAAATTCTTTCGATTTTGACTCATGATACGTTTATTCAGTTCTTCGCGAGCAGTGGAGCACGATGAGTTGACTTTTCTTAGCTTATCGATATCCTCCTGAACAACCTTATAGAATTGTTCTCGGTTTTCTTTATTCTTCCGGGCCTCAGCGATTCGATATTTAGCTTCGTCGGCGCACTCCATATACGCTTGGTAATCGGGCAATGTTTCGCCAATCACGATCAAACGATAGTCGTCCTTAAAAAGTCGTAATTTTTCAAGTTCATTAAGAATCATTGCTTCGCTGCAATCGTAGATTGCCCGCTGGGCGTGACGCTCCGCTTTGTGAAGCTGATCCGCTCGTTGAGCCCGATCATCACCACACAATGCTGACAACAAATGGTAAGTCGCGTTTCTTGTTTCGTTTAGTGCTGGACCGTCAAGGCCATTACCCAGCCCTTCGACCTCTTTCTGCAATGGCTCTATCAACTTGAATAAGTCGAGCAACCCCTTTAAATCGTCCATATGCACATAAGCCGGGTAGAAAAAAACCGCCTTTCGGCGGCCGGTAGAAAAACCGTTTCCGGTTTATTTTGGATGCGTTGATTCGCTAAAACGATAATCTTTTATAGATTGATATAGCGCATCATGATCTTCTTTAGTAAACATTTTACCCAAACCCATTGATACGCTCCCTTGCGATAATGAAGCCCGCATAGTTTCCGCAAACAACTTGTTTGGCATATCACGGCCAAGAGGTACCGGGACATGCCCCGAGTAAAACCAAGCTAACAGTTTATTCATTTGAAATTCCTCTTACCCGCAGCCGTTGGAAGCTTGTACCTACGCACTTCAGCATAGACTAAGCTCAACAAATGACAAAAAGCAACTGTTTTGTGGATTTTTCTTGTTTCTTGTTGCTTGCCGTAGTCCACAAATACAACAATATTTTTTGGTGGTGATGAGTGGACTTGAACCACCGACCCCCGGATTATGAATCCGATGCTCTAACCGACTGAGCTACATCAC
>JAUPLV010000127.1 GCA_030836725.1 Pseudomonadota bacterium
CTTGTCGCGCACTTCCACCCAGGCGTCGCCATTGTCGGCCTTGACGATCTTGTAGGGCATCAGGCCGATGTCCTTCTGCACTTCCTTCTCTTCGAAGCGGCGGCCGATCAGGCGCTTCACCGCGAACAGGGTGTTCTTCGGGTTGGTGACGGCCTGGCGCTTGGCCGGCGCGCCGACCAGGATCTCGCCGTCTTCGGTGTAGGCCACGATGGACGGCGTGGTGCGCGCGCCCTCGACGTTCTCGATCACTTTCGGCGTGCCGTTTTCCATCACCGCCACGCAGGAGTTGGTGGTACCCAGGTCAATGCCAATAATGCGTCCCATGATGCGTTCCTTCTAATTAAGTTTGAATTGATTCGAATGTGGGGGAGGTTGGTCTTAATTCAAGACGGCGCCATTTCAAGTTCGACCGCGGGGTCTTTCGCGGCTCAGCCGCCGGGGCCCTTGGCCACCATCACCAGCGCCGGCCGCAGCGTACGCTCGTTGAGGCGGTAGCCCTTTTGCAGCACCGTTACCACCGTATTGGCCGGTTGATCCGACTCGACCACCTGGATCGCCTGGTGCTGGTGCGGATCGAACTTCTCGCCCAGCGGGTTAATGTCGTTCAGGTTGAACTTGCCGAAAGCGGCGGTTAGCTGCTTCAGCGTCAGTTCGACGCCGTCCTTCATGTTTTCCACGCTCGGCGTCTCGGCCGCCAGCGCGGCTTCCAGGCTGTCTTTCACCGCCAGCAGTTCGCTGGCGAAATTTTCCACCGCGAACTTGCGCGCCTTGTCGACGTCTTCCACGGCGCGGCGGCGCATGTTCTCGGTTTCCGCCTTGGCGCGCAGCCAGGCGTCGTGATGCTCGGCTGCCTGGAGTTCGGCCGCTTTCAGCAGTTCCCCCATGCTGGGCATGATTTCTTTTTCGGGGTGGGTTTCGGTCGTATTCGTGCCGCTTTTGATTTCGTCCTGCATATGGGCTCCCAATTGGTTCTCGCAGGGAATTGGGGACGAACAGCAGGGATTCAAGAGGTTAAAGTCAATTTTTGTCGTGCGGCAACGGATGTGGCGGCGCGGCTCAACTTTGGTTTGCCGCGCAAAGGCGCTTCCGGTATCATGCGCGGCTCCCGGAGAGGTGGATGAGTGGCTTAAGTCGCACGCCTGGAAAGCGTGTTCAGGATAATATCCTGACGGGGGTTCGAATCCCCCCCTCTCCGCCACACACAATTCGACCACGCTGATCTTCATGCCGAAACACGCCTACCACGGCAGGCTGTCCGTGGTTGTCCCCGTCAGGAACGAGCAGGACAATGTCGAGCCGCTGGTGCGTGAAATCGCGGCGGCGCTGTCCGGCAACACCACGTTCGAAATCATCTACGTCAACGACGGCAGCACCGATGCCAGCCAGGCAAGGCTGGAAGCGCTGAAGGCCGAATTCCCGATGCTGCGGGTGATCCGCCATCGCGAATCGTGCGGACAGAGCCGGGCGGTGACGACCGGAGTGACGGCGGCGCGCCATGAGTGGATCGCCACCCTCGATGGCGACGGCCAGAACGACCCGGCCGACATCCCGGCCTTGCTGGCCCAGCTGGCCAATCCGGCGCAGCCCGCCAACCTGGAATTGCTGGCGGGATGGCGCGCCAGGCGCAACGACACTTTTTTGCGCCGTCTGTCGTCGAAAGTCGCCAATGGCGTCCGCTCGCGCATGCTGCGCGACAACACGCCCGACACCGGCTGCGGCCTCAAGGTGTTTGCCCGCGAGACCTTCCTGCAACTGCCCAACTTCGACCACATGCATCGCTTCCTGCCGGCGCTGGTGATGCGCAATGGCGGCGCGGTGGTGTCGGTTCCGGTGAGCCACCGGGCGCGCGAGCGCGGCATTTCCAAATACGGCGTACATAACCGCTTGTGGGTCGGCATCGTCGATCTGTTCGGCGTGGCCTGGCTGCAGCGGCGGGTGCGCCTGCCGCTGATCGAGCCCGGCTCCGATCTCTGAATGCGCCCTCAATGAAGGCGCGCGTCATCCTCAAGGGCCTGGCGCTGATCTTGAGCCTGGCGCTCCTCGGTTACCTGTTCAATGCCAGCGATCTGGGCAACAGCGTCAACGAAGCCTGGATCGATGCGCGGGTGCGCGGCCATGGCCTCAACGGCGCGCTGCTGTTCCTGCTGATGGGCGGGCTGTTCACCGCCATCGGCCTGCCGCGCCAGATCATCGCTTTTCTCGGAGGCTATGCCTTCAGCGTCTGGCTGGGCACGCTGCTCGGCGCGCTGGCCGCGTTGATCGGCTGCATGCTGACCTTTGCCTACGCACGACTTTTCGGCAAGGGCCTGTTGCGTTCCCGGCTGGGGGAACGCGCCGGGCGCTTCGACCGCTTCATCCACGATCATCCCGTTTCCATGACGGTGCTGATTCGCCTGCTTCCGGCGGGCAGCAATCTGCTGACCAATCTGGCCGCAGGCATTTCCAGCATTCGCCCCGTTCATTTCTTTTCCGGCACATTTCTCGGCTATTTGCCGCAGACGCTGGTGTTCGCCCTGGTCGGCAGCGGCGTCCACATTGCGCCGGCCCTGAAACTCGCGCTCGCCATCGGCCTGTTCCTGGTGTCGGGCGTGCTGGGTGTATGGCTTTACCGCCGTTACCGGCATGGCTTGAGCCTCGATGAAAAGATCGACGCAGTGCTCGACGAAACCGTTCCCTCATCCCATGAATCCAGACACTGACACGTCGGGCCGTGGCCAATTGCTGTTGAGCCTGCTGCTGCTGGCCGCGCTGGCCGGAGTGGCATTGCTTGCACGTCCGCTGACTCCCGTCGACGAAACGCGTTATGTCGGCGCCGCATGGGAAATGTGGCTGCGCGGCGACTTCCTGGTGCCGTTCAAGAACGGCGAGCCCTACAGCCACAAGCCGCCTTTCATGTTCTGGATGTTCCACGCCGGCTGGGCCGTGTTCGGCGTCACCGACTGGTGGCCGCGCCTGGTGATGCCGCTGTTCTCCGCCGGCGCGCTGCTGCTGACGTATTCGCTCGCCCGCCGCCTGTGGCCGCGGCATCCGGGTCTCGGCGGCCAGGCCGCGCTGATTCTGGTCGGCACCCTGCTGTGGGTGGTCTTTTCCACCCTGGTGATGTTCGACGTGATGCTGGCGTTCTGGGTGCTGTTCGGCATGCACGGCGTGCTCGCCGCCGCCGATGGCAAACGGCGCGGCTTCGTCATGCTGGGCATCGCGATCGGCATGGGCGTCCTGACCAAGGGACCGGTCATCCTGTTGAACCTGCTGCCGGTCGCGGTTCTGGCGCCGTGGTGGAGTCCGGGTCTTAAATGGGGCCGCTGGTTCGGTGGGGTTTTGCTGGCGGTCATCCTGGGCGCCGCGATCGCGCTGGCCTGGGCGATCCCGGCGGGAATGGCCGGCGGCGAGGCCTATCGCAATGCGATTTTCTGGGGCCAGACCGCCGACCGCATGGTCGAATCCTTTGCCCACCGGCGGCCGTTCTGGTGGTATCTGCCCTTGTTGCCGGTAGCGCTGTTTCCGTGGTTCGTCTGGCCTGGCTGGTGGAAGGCGTTGGCGCAGCATCGGCGCGCCGGGCTGGATCGCGGCACGCGTTTTTGCCTCGCCTGGATGCTGCCGGTGTTCGTCGCGTTTTCCTTCATCAGCGGCAAGCAGCCGCATTACCTGGTCCCGATGTTCCCGGCGTTTGCGCTTTTGACGGCTCGCCTGCTGGCGGGGCGTCCCTTATTCAGGGTCGGCCTGCCTGCGGCGCTGGCGGCGGCGCTGGGGGCGGCGTTGATGCTGGCAGCCAGCGGGCAGGTCGCCGCGCTGCACGAACAGGTCGCCGAATTGCCGCGACTGTGGCCGGGCGCGCTGCTGGTGCTGCTGGCGCTGCTGTCGTATGCGGCCGGGCGGCGCGGGATCTCGCCGATCCAGAATCTGGCCTTGCTGGGCGCGGCCGCGCTGGCGCTGACGCAGCTCGCCGTCTCGCGGTCGATCGATCCCCTGTATGACATCAAGCCGATGGCCCGGGCGATCAAACAGGTGCAAGGCGAAGGCTGGCCGGTGGCGAATGCGGCCAGATACCACGGGCAATACCAGTTCCTGGGCCGCCTGGAGTCGCCGCTGGTCGAATTGCAGGGTGCGGAACTGATGCGCTGGCTGGCCGCGCATCCCGAAGCTTATGTGGTGATCTATCTGAAAGACGCGCACGGGCTGGCTGCGATTCCAGCACGCCATAAGCAGGCGTATCGCGGTGGTGCTGCCGTACTGGTCGAAGCGCGGGCGGCGGTCAGCCTGCTGCCCGCGCACATTGAATAGGCAGTTACGCCTCGGCTTCGCGATGCGGCAGCACCACCTCGCGTGAAGGCGAAATGGTCGAGATGGCGTGTTTGAAGATCATCTGAGCGGCCTGGTCCTGGCCTTTAAGCAGCACCACGAACTGGTCGAACGATTCGATCCGCCCCATCAGCTTGATGCCGTTGACGAGAAACACCGACACCGGGATGCGCTCCTTGCGCAGGGTGTTGAGGAAAACGTCCTGCAGTTGATTATGTTCTTTGGCCATGTTTGGCTCCCTTTCAGGTAAAGGTGGGGCGTCGCCCCACCAAGTATTATTAGCGGATTATTCTATTTTTGCACCGGCACGCGATTCCGCGATGGCATCGCGGACGCGCTGGCTCTGCAGTTGCTTGATGATTTCGCCACGGACCGCATCCAGCGCCGGAAACTCCGGCTGGCGAACATCATCCAGCCGGATGACGTGATAACCGAACTGCGTTTTTACCGGGGTTTTGGTGGTTTCACCCTTTTTAAGGCCAGCCAGGGCGTCTGAAAACTCCTTCACGAACGCGTTACGGGCGGACCAGTTCAGATCGCCGCCATTCTTGGCGGAACCGGTGTCCGCCGATTGTTTCTTGGCCAGATCTTCGAATTTGGCTTTTTTCCCAAGGCTGGCAATGATTTTCTTTGCCTCGGCCTCGGTTTTCACCAGGATGTGGCGCGCGCGGTATTCCGGCTCGACCGGTTGCTCCTTGGCTTTGTCATAGGTGGTCTGGATTTCCGCATCGGTCACCGGGTGGGTTTTGACGTAGTCTTCCAGGTAGGCCTTGGCCAGCTGATCCTTGCGGCGAATATCCAGCATGGCGGCAAGGCGGGGTTCCTTTTCCAGTCCCTTGTCCAGGGCGGCACGCGACAGCAGCTCCAGATTGATCAGCGAGTCGCGTACGCGAGCGTCGAGTTGCGGGGAGTCGGGCTGTCCCTGTGCGATTTCACGCTTGATCAGTTCGCTGTACAGGGCGGGGATTTCCTTGCCGTTGACCACGGCCAGAGGCTTGCCGGCGTCGGCAGCCGGGGCGGCTACAACCGGCGCGGTGGCAGGGGCGGGGTCTTGTGCCAGGGCCAGCGGTGAGAGGGCCAGCAGGATCAGGGAAGGGAGAAGAGCAACGCGCATTCGGATTCCTTTCAAAGTTCTTCAGGGGTCAAGGCAGTGATGGACAGCGCGTGGATTTCGCGCTGCATGAGTTCCCCCATGGCCTCGTACACCAGGCGGTGACGGGCGAGGGTGGATAGGTTGCGGAACCTGGGCGACACCAGGGCAAGGCGGAAATGCCCGCCGCCCGAGGCGGCGCCGGCATGGCCCTTGTGCTGGGCGCTTTCGTCTTCAAGGGTATAGGTTTCGGGCTCCAGCGCGGCGAGGCGCTGGCGGATCAGATCGGCCGTGCTCATGCTGGGAATACCTTCTTGAAAGGTTTGACGCTGACGCCGGCATAAACGCCGGCCGCCACGTAGGGATCGGCATCGGCCCACGCCTGGGCGTCGGCCAGCGAATCGAATTCGGCAACGATCAGGCTGCCTGAAAATCCGGCGCTTCCGGGATCGTTGCAGTCGATGCTGGGGAACGGGCCTGCCAGCAGCAGTCGTCCTGTCTGTTGCAGGGCGTGAAGACGATCCAGGTGCGCGGGGCGGGCGGCAAGTCGCCGCTCGATGCTGTCGGGCACATCCTGCCCGACGATGGCGTAAAACATTATTGTTTTTCTTCCTTGTCCAGTTTGGCTTGATCCGGATCGGTCTGATCCAGATATTTGGTCAGCATCATGCCCTGACCGATCACAAAAACCAGCATCAGCCCCAAACCGCCGAACAGCTTGAAGTTGACCCAGGCATCAGTCGAGAAGTTGAAGGCGACAATCAGATTTGCAACCCCCATGAAGCAAAAAATCCGCCCCAACTCGCATTCAATCGACTCCAGGCAGGGG
>JAUPLV010000030.1 GCA_030836725.1 Pseudomonadota bacterium
TGCCGTTCGGCGGCACCTTCCTGATGTTCTCCGAATACTCGCGCAACGCCATCCGCATGGCCGCGCTGATGAAGCAGCGCGTGATCCACGTTTTCACGCACGACTCCATCGGCCTCGGCGAAGACGGCCCGACCCACCAGCCGGTGGAGCAGACCGCCACCCTGCGCATGATCCCCAACATCGACGTCTGGCGTCCGTGCGACACCGTGGAAACGCTGGTTGGCTGGGTGCACTCGGTCGAGCGCGCCACCGGCCCCACCTGCCACATCCTGTCGCGCCAGAACCTGCCGTTCATGGCCCGCGATGCCGCCACCCTGGCCAACATCGCCAAGGGCGGCTACGTGCTGAAAGACGCCGCCGGCGCCAAGGCGATCATCATCGCCACCGGCTCCGAAGTCGAGTTGGCCGTCAAGGCCCAGGAAGCGCTGGCCGCGGAAGGCATCGCGGTGCGCGTGGTGTCGATGCCGTCGACCAACACCTTCGACCGCCAGGACGCCGCCTACAAGACCGGCGTGCTGCCGAAAGGCCTGCCGCGCGTCGCGGTGGAAGCCGGCGTCACCGACTTCTGGCGCAAGTACGTGGGCCTGGAAGGCGCCGTGATCGGCATCGATAGCTTCGGCGAATCCGCCCCGGCTCCGGCGCTGTACAAGCACTTCGGCATCACCACCGAGGCTGTCGTGGCCGCGGTCAAGGGCGTTCTGTAAAAACCTGTCTCCGCGAAGGGCGCGAAGAAACGCGAAGTTTTTCTTCGCGAACCTTCGTGTCCTTCGCGGATAAAAAAGATTTCTCAACCTAGGAGACTGCAAATGGCAATCAAAGTTGGTATTAACGGTTTTGGCCGCATCGGCCGCATGGTGTTCCGCGCCGTGACGAAGGACTTCCCCAATATCGAGATCGTCGCCATCAACGACCTGCTCGACCCCGACTATCTGGCTTACATGCTGAAGTACGACTCCGTGCATGGCCGTTTCAACGGCGACATCGCGGTGAACGGCGGCAACATGGTGGTGAACGGCAAGACCATCCGTCTGACCGCCGAGCGCGATCCCGCCAACCTGAAGTGGAACGAAGTGGGCGCCGACATCGTCATCGACTGCACCGGCTTCTTCCTGACCACCGAATCCTGCGAAGCCCACATCAAGGCTGGCGCGAAGAAAGTGGTCCAGTCGGCTCCCGCCAAGGATTCCACCCCGATGTTCGTCTATGGCGTGAACCACACCAAATACGCCGGCGAAGCGATCGTGTCCGCCGCTTCCTGCACCACCAACTGCCTGGCGCCCGTGGCCAAGGTGTTGAACGACAACTGGGGCATCAAGCGCGGCCTGATGACCACCGTCCATGCTGCCACCGCCACGCAAAAAACCGTTGACGGCCCGTCTTCCAAGGACTGGCGCGGCGGCCGTGGTATTCTGGAAAACATCATTCCGTCGTCCACCGGCGCCGCCAAGGCCGTCGGCGTGGTGCTGCCGGAACTGAAGGGCAAGCTGACCGGTATGGCTTTCCGCGTTCCCACCTCCGACGTGTCGGTCGTTGACCTGACCGTCGAGTTGAACAAGCCCGCCACCTACGCCGAAATCTGTGCAGCCATGAAGGCCGCCTCCACAGGCGCCATGAAGGGCGTGCTGGGCTACACCGAAGAGAAAGTGGTCTCTACCGACTTCGTCGGCAACAGCGCCCCCTCCACCTTCGACGTCGATGCCGGCATCGCCCTGGACGACACCTTCGTCAAGGTCGTGTCCTGGTACGACAACGAGTACGGCTACACCTGCAACATGCTGCGTCTGGTCGAGCACGTGGCGAAGTAAGGCCGTAAGGCGTGAGGGGTAAGGGGTACGGAAACGGACGTTGTCCCGCTCCTCACCCCTGACGCCTCACCCCTCACCGCTTTGAGCTTTAAGGCCTGGCGCGGCCAACCCCGCGCCAACCCTTAAACCTTACCCTCAGGAGAAACAACCATGGCATTCATCCGCGTCACCGATCTGGATCTGGCAGGCAAGCGCGTGTTCATCCGCGCCGACATGAACGTCCCGGTCAAGGACGGCAAGGTCACCTCCGACGCCCGCATCACCGCGTCGATGCGCACCATCGAGCACTGCCTCAAGGCCGGCGCCAAAGTGATGGTCACGTCGCACCTCGGCCGTCCCACCGAAGGCGAGTTCAAGGAAGAGGATTCGCTGAAGCCGGTGGTCGACGTGATCGCGCAGAAGCTCGGCAAGAACATCCGCCTGATCCGCGAATGGACCGAGGGCGGATTCGACGTCGCCGACGGCGAACTGGTGGTGCTGGAAAACTGCCGCGTCAACAAGGGCGAAAAGAAGAACGTCGACGAAACCGCGAAGAAATACGCCGCGCTGTGCGATGTCTTCGTGATGGACGCCTTCGGCACCGCGCACCGCGCCGAAGCATCGACCCACGGCATCGCCA
Organism: Pseudomonadota bacterium; assembly: GCA_030836725.1. GTDB lineage: Bacteria > Pseudomonadota > Gammaproteobacteria > Burkholderiales > Thiobacillaceae > Thiobacillus. The sequence goes on from JAUPLV010000030.1 coordinate 2,425, forward strand.
AATTCGCCCCGACCGCAGCGGCCGGCATCCTCCTGACCGAAGAACTCGAGGCGCTGGAGAAGGCGCTGGCCAACCCGGCGCGGCCGATGGTCGCCATCGTCGGCGGCTCCAAGGTGTCGACCAAGCTGACCGTGCTGGAAGCGCTGGCCGAGAAGTGCGAGCAATTGGTGGTCGGCGGCGGCATCGCCAACACCTTCCTCGCCGCAATGGGCAAGAACGTCGGCAAGTCGCTGTGCGAACACGACCTCATCCCCACCGCGCAGTCGCTGATCGAGAAAATGACCGCGCGTGGCGCAACCATTCCGATTGCCGTCGATGTGGTGGTCAGCAATCAGTCGCCGTTTGGCGCGGATGGCAATCCCAATGCCCCCGCCGTGCTGAAGGATGCCGATGACGTCGCCGACGACGACATGATCTACGACATCGGCCCGAAGAGCGCGCAGGAACTCGCCGACATCATCATGAAGGCCGGCACCGTGGTGTGGAACGGCCCGGTCGGCGTGTTCGAATTCGACCAGTTCGGCGAGGGCACCAAGACCATCGCCATGGCGATCGCCAACACCAACGCCTTCACCCTGGCCGGCGGCGGCGACACCATCGCGGCGATCCAGAAGTACGACATCTACGACAAGGTGAGCTACATCTCCACCGCCGGCGGCGCCTTCCTCGAATACCTCGAAGGCAAGGTTCTGCCCGCCGTGGCGATTCTGGAGGAGCGCGCGAAGGGCTAAGCCCTTCACGGCAAAGTCCGAGGGGAAGCTTTACGCTTCCCCTCGGACTTTCCGCTTTCTCCCCTATCCTTAACGCGTCACCCACATAATGATTCGCAGAACCAAAATCGTCGCCACCCTCGGCCCCGCCTGCTCCGATGCCAATACCCTGGATCGCATGATGGAAGCCGGGCTGGATGTGGTGCGTCTCAACTTCTCACACGGCACGGCGCAGGATCATATCGACCGCGCCGAACTGGTGCGCTCGCTGGCGCGCGCGCGCGGCCGCGCGGTGGGGGTGCTGGTCGACCTGCAGGGTCCGAAGATCCGCATCGGCAAGTTCAAGGACAACAAGATCACCCTGGCCAAGGGCGACACCTTCATTCTCGACGCCGCCTGCACGCTGGGCGACCAGACCCGCGTCGGCCTCGACTACAAGGAATTGCCGAACGACGTGAAGCGCGGCGTCACCCTGCTGCTCGACGACGGCCGCATCGAGTTCTGGGTCGATGAGGTCAAGGGCGCGGAAATCATCTGCAAGGTGGTGCAGGGCGGCGTGCTGTCCAACAACAAGGGCATCAACCGCAAGGGCGGCGGGCTGTCGGCGGCCGCGCTGACCGAAAAGGACATCGAGGACATCAAGACCGCCGCGGCGCTGAATGCGGATTATCTGGCGGTGTCGTTCCCGCGCTGCGGCGCCGACATGCGCCAGGCGCGCGAACTGTTGCGCGCGGCCGGCGGCAAGAGCCAGCTGGTCGCCAAGATCGAGCGCACCGAAGCGATCGAAAATCTGGAAGAGATCCTTGAAGCCTCCGACGCCATCATGGTGGCGCGCGGCGACCTCGGGGTGGAAGTCGGCGATGCCGCGGTGCCCGCATTGCAGAAACGCATGATCCGCATGGCGCTGGAGCGCAACAAGGTCGTCATCACCGCCACGCAGATGATGGAGTCGATGATCTCCAGCCCGATTCCGACCCGTGCCGAAGTTTCCGACGTCGCCAACGCGGTGCTCGACGGCACCGACGCGGTGATGCTGTCGGCCGAAACCGCCGCCGGCCAGTTTCCGGTCGAGGCGGTGCAGGCGATGGACCGCGTCTGCCTGGAAGCAGAAAAGGAAGCCGAACCCGATTTTTCCGGCGCCCGGCTCGACCACAGCTTTTTGCGTCCCGACGAAGCGATTGCGATGTCGGCGGTGTTCACCTCCGTGCACCTCAACATCAAGGCGATCGCCGCCCTCACCGAATCCGGCAATACCTGTTTGTGGATGAGCCGCCTGTCGACGCGGGTGCCGATCTACGCCTTGACACCCGAGGTTCAAACCCGTAGAAAAGTCACTCTTTTCCGCGGCGTCTACCCGATCAATCTGAAAACCGCCACCAAGGAGCGCGATGCCCTGCTGGCGGAAGCCGAAGCGGAACTGCGCCGCCGCGGCGCCGTTCGCGACGGCGATCTGGTCCTGCTGACCGTCGGCGAGCCGATCGGCCAGTCGGGCGGCACCAACACCATGAAAATCGTCCGCGTGGGCGATTCGAAAAAGCCCTGATTTCGAAGAATCGCTTGCTGAATATTTTTAACCTAGGAGAGTGTAAATGGCCCTGATTTCCCTTCGTCAACTGCTCGACCATGCCGCCGAAAACGGCTATGGCCTGCCCGCGTTCAACGTCAACAACATGGAACAGGTTCAGGCCATCATGCAGGCCGCCGCCGCCGTCGATTCCCCGGTGATCCTGCAAGGCTCCGCCGGCGCCCGTTCCTATGCCGGCGAACCTTTCCTGCGCCACCTGATCCTGGCCGCCATCGAAATGTATCCGCATATCCCGGTCTGCATGCACCAGGACCACGGCGCTTCCCCCAGCATCTGTTTCCGCTCCATCCAGTCCGGCTTCAGCTCGGTGATGATGGACGGCTCGCTGATGAGCGACGCCAAGACCCCGTCCAGCTACGAGTACAACGTCAACACCACCGCCCACGTCGCCGAACTGGCCCACGCATGCGGCGTGTCCGTCGAAGGCGAGCTGGGCTGCCTGGGCTCGCTGGAGACCGGCAAGATGGGCGAAGAGGACGGCCACGGCGCCGAGGGCGTGCTGGATCACTCCGCACTGCTGACCGACCCCGATGAAGCCGCCGATTTTGTCGCCAAGACCAAGGTCGACGCCCTGGCCATCGCCATCGGCACAAGCCACGGCGCCTACAAGTTCACCCAGAAGCCCACCGGCAAAGTGCTGCGCATCGACCGCGTCAAGGAAATTCACGAGCGCATCCCCAATGTCCACCTGGTCATGCACGGTTCGTCTTCCGTGCCGGAAGACTGGCTCGCCATCATCAACAGCTACGGCGGCGACATGGGCCAGACCTACGGCGTGCCGGTCAGCGAAATCGTCGAAGGCATCAAGAACGGCGTTCGCAAGGTCAACATCGACACCGACCTGCGCATGGCCTCCACCGGCGCCGTCCGCAAGCACCTGGCCGAGAACAAGGCCAACTTCGACCCGCGCAAATTCCTCAAGGAAGCCACCAAGGCCATGAGCGGCATCTGCCAGGCCCGCTACGAAGCCTTCGGCGCCGCCGGCCAGGCCAGCAAGATCGGCAAGGTGTACAGCCTGGAAGACATGCAGAAGCGCTACGACAAGGGCGAACTGGATCCGAAGGTCAACTAAGCGACCAAGGTTCTAGCGATACGAAGGGCGGCTCCGAAAAGGCCGCCCTTTTTTTGTTCTGGCCGTCGCCCTTGCCAAGCGTAAAGCGACACCTTGCACTTGTCGCATGATCAAGATCTTCCAACACAAAGGGCTGGAACGTTTCTTCAAGACGGGCGCCAAGTCGGGAATTCAACCGCACCACGCCCCAAAGCTCCGTCGCCAGCTTACCGCCCTGAATATCGCGGAAGCGCCCGAGGAAATGAACATTCCCGGTTGGCGGTATCATGCGTTGATCGGCGATCTTTCCGGATTTTATTCCGTTACCGTCAATGGCAACTGGCGGATGATCTTCAGATTCAACGGCAAGGATGCTGAATTGGTCGATTTCACGGATTATCACTAGGAGAACAATATGGAGATGCACAACCCCGCTCATCCCGGCGAACTCCTGCGCGAATATCTCCCGGAAACCATGACGGTGACCGAAGCCGCCGAGCGCATCGGGGTCACACGCCAGACCCTGTCGGCCGTGCTGAACGGCCGCGCTGGCATCAGCGCGGATATGGACCTGCGTCTGGCCGCCGCGCTCGAGACCGCGCCCGGCTATTGGCTACGCTTGCAGGCCCAGCGCGATTTGTGGGAAGCAAGGCAGAGGCCACGACCAAGAATTGCGCCGTTCAGGCGTGCGGCTTGAGTTGGGACATGCAACGGGGCGCATGAATGCAAAACCCTTGGCGCTGATGGGCATGATCCAACTTTTTGGACTGCGGCATTTTAAGCGCGGAAAATTGGACGCTACCCTTTACTTCCTCTACCCTCGACTATCCGCCAAAGCAGGGCGGGTGGGGGGACACTGTCCGTTCCTAATCTTCTCTGGCGGGACCGGCAAGGCAAAGTACGTAAAAAGTGGCGCCCCCTTTTTATGGCATCAAAGCGCCGATTTTTTTGAGGGGGAGGGACTGATTCCGGCAGTTCCTAAGCGGTCATCAGCCAACGTGTGACTTGAGGTGCGAGGAAACAGGCATGGAGCCGCCTGTTGGAGCGTCCCTCTCGAAGCGCATGTTGGGCGCCAGGATTGAAAAGGATGCGATCATCTTTATTTCTGTAACTGGCTACGCACCTGCTCCAAGAGTGCTGCAAGCTCAGAAGCCATTGGTTCAGGGGAGGGATTAGAGATGCCGTGGACACCGGTTGAGTAGCGCAGATAGTACGGAGAGTCGTGGAGATGGCTTAGACAATCCACCCACGACGGCGGTGAGCACTGAATGCTAAGTCCTTCTGAGTGCGCCAATGACCATAAAGCATTCAGGTTATGGCGCACCTTGGACTGCTTCACGCGTCTATCATCACCAGACCTAGACAAGTAAGCCTTGAGAATGCACTCAAGGACGTGCGCGCTGACCATCGCCAATGGTAGATCCGGCAACGGTGAAGCGGCAGCAAGCACACGTACACCGGGAAACATCGCATACGCGATACCCAGATATGTATGCGGCGGCCCTGCGGGCAAGATCTGTATCGGCTGTAGCGTAACGGAAAGCGATCCGGTAATGGATTCCATGTTCATAATCAAGGTGGCCGGGCTCACATTGTTTTACGATAAACGATGATCAAGCCGCCAACTCGCCGCTCAGTTCAGGGTGACGCTCGATCAGCCGCATCAGGCACAGCACGCCCCCTGGCGGCGCGAAACGCCCCTGCTCCCAGTCGCGCAGCGTTGCCACCGGCGTATTGATGCGTTCGGCGAACGCGGCCTGAGACAGCCCGGTTCTGGCGCGGGCAGACCGCACCAGGACTTGTTCCGGCGTGGTCACGCGGCCCATGCCGGCGGCGGCCTCATCCAGAGCCTGTCGCAAGTCCGGCAGCACGCAGCCGGCATCGGTTTCGATGGCCTTTGCGATTTTCTCGATGTTCATGTCAAAGCACCTTTTCGATTTCGGCGGACGTCACGTTGCCGCGTTCCGATTTGGCATACAGCATTACCAGCAGCACGACTTCCCGCTCGTTAAGATTGAAATAGATCACACGCACGCCGCTGCTTTTGCCTGAGCCCGCGCGCCCCCAGCGCACTTTTCTTGCCCCGTCCGCGCCGGGTATCACGTCGCCCGCTTCCGGGTTGGCCGCGATCCAGTCGATAAAACCCAGTCGCTCGGCTTCCGTCCACACCTTCTCGGCCTGCTTCTGAAATGTCGGGGTCTCGATCACGGTGTGCATGACTTAAATTGTACGGGATGCCCGTATAAGGTCAAGCCCGATCAGTGGAACCTCAACGGCAATCACCTGTCAGCCTTTCAGAGGCGAATGGCCGCCACCGGATGGGAGGGCCAGGTTTAACTGAGCATCGCCTTCAGCGCCGCCAGGCGGTTGCTGCCGCTGGCCTTGGCTTCGGCGGTGGTGGGTTTGTCAGGCTGGCGCACGTCATCACCCAACTCATCGATGAAGCGAGACGGGTCGCAGGCGACCGACTCGCGCGCGCGCTTGCGGCGCGAGCAGTAGGACAGGGTGAGGGATTTCTTGGCGCGGGTGACGCCGACGTACATCAGGCGGCGTTCCTCTTCCAGGCGGCCCTCGTCGACCGCGTCGCGGTGCGGCAGGATGTTCTCTTCGACGCCGACCAGGAACACGTGGCCGAATTCCAGTCCTTTTGCGGCGTGCAGGGTGGACAGCCGCACGGCGTCGGGCTCGGATTCCTCGCGGCCTTCCAGCAGGGTGATCAGGGCGATGGTCTGGGTCAGCTGCAGCAGATTCTTTTCATCCTCCTCGCCTTTTTTGGCGATCCAGGCGGCAAATTCGAGCACGTTGTTCCACTTGTTCTGCGCCGTGCGCTGGTCGTCCTGGTCGAACACATAGACTTCGTAGTCGATCGTCTTCAGCAGGTCGTTCAGCACTTCTCCGGCCGGTTCGCGGGCGACCCGTTCCTCGAAGCGGTTGATGAAATTGCAAAATTCGACCAGCGGCGCCAAGTGGCGCTCGCCGATTTGCGAGGATGCGGCGGCCGAGAACACCGCCTCGAACAGGCTGACATGCAGGGTGGCAGCGACCTGGCCGAGCTTTTCCAGGGTGGCGGCGCCGATGCCGCGCTTGGGCGTGGTGACGGCGCGGATGAAGGCCGGATCGTCGTCGCTGTTGGCGATCAGGCGCAGGTAGGAGATCACGTCCTTGATTTCGGCGCGGTCGAAAAACGATTGCCCGCCGGACAGCTGGTAGGGCACTTTCTCATTGCGCAGCGCCTTCTCGAACACGAGCGCCTGGTAGTTGCCGCGATACAGGATGGCGTAGTCGCGCCACTCGGTGCGGTGCTGGAATTTGTGCGACAGCAGGCGCATCACCACCGATTCGGCCTCGTGTTCGTCGTCCCTGGTCGGCATCACCTGGATCGCGTCGCCATGACCGAGGTCGCTCCACAGGCGCTTCTCGAACAGCTTGGGATTATTCGATATCAGGCTGTTGGCGGCTTTGAGGATGCGTATGGTCGAGCGGTAGTTCTGCTCCAGCTTGACCACATGCAGGTGCGGATAATCTTCGCGCAGCTGCTTCAAATTGTCGGCCGAGGCGCCGCGCCAGCCGTAGATCGCCTGGTCGTCGTCGCCGACTGCGGTGAACGCCGCGCGCACGCCGGTGAGTTTTTGCAGCAGGCGGTATTGCGCGACGTTGGTGTCCTGGTATTCGTCGACCAGGATGTGGCGCAGCCGGTTCTGCCACTTCTCGCGCAGTTCGGCGTGGGTGTCCAGCAGTTCGGCCGGCAGGCGGATCAGGTCGTCGAAGTCCACCGCCTGATACGCGCGCAGGGTGGCGTCGTAGCGGTCGTAGATTTTCGCGTAGGCGCGCGCGTTGTCGTCCTCGGCGGTTTGCAGCGCGGCGGCGGGCGACTTCAGTTCGTTCTTCCACAGCGAAATGCGCGACACCGCACGGCGGATTTCCTGCTTGTCGGTGGTCTTGAGGATTTCCGAAACGATGCCGGCCGCGTCGGCGGAATCGAGAATGGAAAATGCCGGCTTCAGTTCGGCGAACTTCGCGTCCTCGCGCAGCATCCTCAAGCCCATCGAGTGGAAGGTGGTGACGATCAGGCCCTTGGTACTGATTTTATTGAAGGCATCGCCCTGCGTCAGCTTGGCCGCGCGCTCCGCCATCTCGCGCGCGGCCTTGTTGGTGAAGGTGATGGCGGCGATCGTGGCGGGTTTGTAGCCGCATTCCCCGATCAAATACGCGATCTTGTGGGTGATGACGCGGGTCTTTCCCGAGCCGGCGCCGGCCAGCACCAGCAACGGGCCGTCGAGGTATTTCGCCGCCTCGCGCTGCGGCGGATTCAATGCGGAAAGCAGGCTCATGCGGCGCCGAATTCGCGATTCAGCCAGGCGTTGATGGCGTCCGATTCATACAGCCAGGTCTGCTTGCCGTCGGCGTCGGTGATCAGCAGGCAGGGCACCTGCGGCTTGCCGCCGCCAGTGATCAGGGCGGCGCGATGGGCTGCATCGTTCTTGGCATCGCGCAGGGCGATCTTGAGCGACAGTCGCTGGATCGTGCGGCGCGTCTTCAGGCAGAACGGACAGGTGGGAAAGTGATACAGCGCAAGGTTTTGCGTCCGCGCGTCGATGGCTTGCTGCGCGGCCTCGGGGCGCACGATGCCCTTGGGACGGGTGAGCCAGTCGCCGAGCAGCAGGAAGGGGCCGAGGATGGCGCGAAGGGTTCTGAAAAACAGACGAATGATGGGTTTCATGGAAGGTGTCACGTGGAGGTCGGGCGGGGGCGCTATGATGCGGGCAACACAGCGCACAAGAAACCGTATTTTATATGCCGACCTATGCCATTGGCGATCTTCAGGGATGTCACGACCCCCTGCTGCGCTTGCTGGATGAAGTGAAATTCGACCCCGAGGCCGACCGTCTCTGGTTCGTGGGCGATCTGGTCAACCGCGGGCCGGACTCGCTGGCGGTGCTGCGGTTTGTCAAAAGCCTGGGCGATGCCGCCATCTGCGTGCTGGGCAATCACGATCTGCACCTGCTGGCGCTGGCCGAAGGCTTCGGCCGCATCTACAAGGGCGATACGCTGGACGAGGTTCTGGCAGCGCCTGATCGCGATGATCTGCTGGCCTGGCTTCGCCGGCGAAAACTGGCCTGGCGCGACGGCAATTACCTGATGGTGCATGCCGGGGTGCTGCCCGGCTGGACGGCGGATGAAACGATGTTGCGGGCAGCCGAAGCCGAGGCGGTGCTGCGGGGCGCGCATTACCGCGACTTTTTCGCGCAAATGTACGGCAACGTACCCGTCGCCTGGGATGCGGACCTGCGGGGCATCGAACGTCTGCGGGTGATCGTCAACGCCTTCACCCGGCTGCGCTACTGTTCGGCGGACGGCGAGATGGAATTCCACCACAAGGGCGCGCCCGGCACGCAGCCGGCCGGCTGGCTGCCGTGGTTCGAGGTTCCGGGGCGCCGGAGCGCGGAGGCGACCGTCGTCATCGGTCACTGGTCGACGCTGGGGTTGATCAACCGCCCGGACCTGATCGCGCTGGATACCGGGTGCCTTTGGGGCGGGACGCTGACCGCGGTCAGGCTGGAGGATCGGCGGGTGTTTGCGGTGCAGTGCCCGCAGGCGCGGGCTCCGAAGGCCTGAGCCCCAGCAGCCCGGCTACGGAGCGTTCGGCCTGCGCCGCCAGTTCGCGCCGGTGAGCGGTCGGCTGGATCGGCTCGCCGAAATGCAATTCGGCGATGAGGCCGGGCTCGCCGACGATCTGTTTCAGGCTCTGCCACAGGCTCATTTCGTCGATGTAGGCGGGGGCGGCGCTGTACTCGCCCGCCAGGGTGCGGTAACGCAGGGCTGCCGGCACGATCGGGCAATTCAGTTCGACCGCCGGCTGCAGCAGCGACGGCAGGAAGCGCCGCAGCCCGCGCCCGTCGCTGGTGGTGCCTTCCGGGAACACCGCCACCCAGGCGCCGGAGCGCATCAGTTCGCGCATCTCCGCATTGACACGCGCGGTGTCGGCGCGGCGGCCGCGTTCGAGAAACAGCGTGCCGGTCTTGTGCGCCAGCCAGCCCGCCACCGGCCATTCCCGCACCTCGGACTTGGACACGAAGTGCACCCGCTGGGCGCCATAGATCAGGTAAATGTCCAGCCACGACACGTGGTTGCACACCAGCAGGGCGCCGCCCGGAAGGCGGGGTGCTGGCGCGTTGCGCGCCCGCACGCCGAGCAGCCTGAGCAGGCGGCGGGCCCAGGCCATGATGAAGCGGTCGCGCTGCGCGGGGCTCAGCAGGGGAAATGCAAGGCCCGTCAGGCTGACGCCCAGCGCGAGATGCAGCCCCAGCAGGCTGAGGCGGAAGGCTCGGCGAAAGAGGACGGGGAGGTGGGCGGGAATCACCGGTCCATTGTAAAGCGCGGACGATAAACCGGGCGGAAGCGGGGTTGCGCGGCGGAAGCGCTCGCACCGGACGAAGCCGTCGAATCGTCCGCCATCGCGCGTGCGGTCATTCGTTTTTCAAACTTGCGACGGGCCGCTCCCCATGGTCGAGCAGGCGGCCTACCAGCCACCACACAAGAACCGCACCCAGCGCGCCCGCGTAGCCATCCACGGCATAGTGCCAGCCAAGGTGCACCGAGCCGATCATGATGAGCACGGCAAACAGGGTCAGGGCGATTCCGGCGAAACGGGAATAGCGCCAGCCAAACAGTGCCAGCAATACCGCCGTCGCCACGTGGATGCTGGGCATGGCGGATATCCCGCGACCGATTCCGTGCATGTTCTTCTGGTAGTCGTCCCAGAGCATTTGCTGCACATCCAGCGCCCACACCGGGGCAAATTCGCTGGCCTCCTTCAGGTAGCGCATGAGCGGCGCGTACGGGCCGTTTTCCGGGGGAAAGCTCGGGTAATAGCAGGGGCCCATCGAAGAAAAGAACAGGGCGCCCAGCGTCCCGAGCGTTATCCAGGTGAGCATGAAGCTCAGGAGGAGCTGCATGCGCAATTTTGGGTTCCCCATGGAAAAGGCCTGCAACGACAATAATCCATAGATGACAAAAAGCCAGAGATGGTAGAAGAAGTTGATGACGCTGGTGACGACGGGATAGCCCAGAAGGCCATGCAATAAAACCCATGGATGCGTGCCGCCATGGATCAGGCTGTCCCACTCGATCAGCCGCGCATCCCAGACATAGGGATTGATCAGCGGGATGGACGATTTGAAAAACGAGAAAGTGGAGGTAAATACCGGGACCAGCAGGATGACCGGAGCCGCGTGCAGGATTCTCCCGAAACCGAGATACTGCCGCAGGTCGTTTAGCAGGTACAGGGTCAGCCGCTCCGGGCGCACGAACAGCATGATCGAAACGGTATGCCAGCACAGGGCGACGACCAGGGGAAGAACGATCGCAAGGAGGAAGTACGTATACGCGTCGGTTGATTGAACCCTGGGTATCTGGTACATGCCGGCGACAGCCAGGGATGCCAGCCAGTAGATGAGCACCAGCCCGATCAGCAAGCCGTGTTCGCCTAAAACTTTCCGAACGGAATCAGCGGAGGTATTGAGGCGCTGCTTGACTTCGATCGGCTTGGACAGCATGGGCAACCGGAAGGTGGACGGAATTCACCTGTCCATTATAAAACCTATGAGATAAACCGGCGCGCATAGCTGCGGTTGAGCTGCGCCATCGGCAGCAGCAACAGCAGGTCGGCGGTGTTGAAGTCGGGATCCCAGGCCGGCTCGCCGCACATCATCGCGCCGAGCCGGGTATAACCTTTGACCAGCGGCGGCAGCGCGGCGATCCGGCCATCGTCGAGCGATTCGACCGGCAGTCGATATCGCGGGGTGGCGCGCCATTCGATCGGAGCCAGATGGCGCTCGGTAAGTTGGCGGTAGACGCTTGCCGCGATGTGGCCGCCGTCGGCCATGCCGATGCTGGCGCAGCCGACGATGTATTCATGGCCATAGCGCATCATGTAGTCGGCCAGGCCCATCCACAGGCGGGCTATGACGCCGCCGCTGCGATGCGCCGGGTGCACGCACGAACGGCCGAGTTCGGCCATGCGCGGGCGCAGGAAATTCAGCCGGGTGAGGTCGAATTCCTGCTCGGAGTAATAGCTGCCGACGCGCTTGGCGGCATCGGGCGGCAGGATCCGGTAAGTGCCCACGACCTCGCCTTCGGAGAGTTCGCGCACCAGCAGGTGGTCGCAGTAGGGGTCGTATTGATCGATATCGTGTCCCGGCAGGACGGACGGCAGGCGCGCGCCCATTTCCTCGGCAAAGACCTTGTAGCGCAGGCGCTGCGCTTCGCGGATTTCGCTGTCGTCCACTGCCAGCGAAATGTGATAACGGCTGGTGGGACTGGATTGAGCGTGGGTTCGTACATCGAGCATGGGGCACTCTCGTTAATGGAATGCGCCCAGCTTAGAGTGCGGGTGTTAACCCGGGATGACGTTCAGATTGCGAAATGGTGACCGGCAAGCCCTGGCGCCGGCCGTGGTTTCAATGCGATACGCGCGTCGTTCCGCCTCCCGACAGCAGGCGCACGCGGTCGCCCACGCGGAATTCCTCGTCGGCCGCCTGGGTGATGGCGAGCAGCCGCCCCGAGTCGAGCTTGACGGTGATTTCCACGCCTTTCTGGCGGGTTGCGGACTCTTCCACGGCCGCGCCGCCAAGACCGCCCAGCACCGCTCCGACCGTTGTGCCGATGATGCTGCCGCGACCGCCGCCGACCGTGCTGCCGGCCACGCCGCCGACCACCGCACCCGCACCGGCGCCAATCGGTGTCTTGGTGCCTTCGATGTTCACTTCGCGGACCGACTCCACGATGCCCATCTGCACCTCCTGGACGGCGCGGGTCTGGCCGCGGCTGTAATCCTTGCCCCCCACCCCCGCGGGACAGCCCGCCAATACGAGGGTGCTGGCTGCGATAAAAGCGACGGCAAATGCTCTGTTCATGATGTGATCCCGTGTTTATTGGTAATGATAGCCAAACTGGGCGTGAAATTCGTGGGCGATTTCAGCCTGACTGGGACGGTGGTTTTGGCCACCGCGCTGGGCGATCTTGATCGCTCCCATGAGACTGCCCAGTCGCCCGGAGGTTTCCCAGTCGAGACCTCGAGTGATGCCGTAGAGGATGCCGCTGCGGTAGGCGTCGCCGCAGCCGGTGGGGTCGAGAATGGCGGCGGGGCGCGCAGCCGGAATGGCGATCTGCCTGCCCTCCGTGTGGATTACCGAGCCCTCGGCGCCGCGCGTGACGATCAGCGCCTGGACGTGGCGCGCCAGCGACTCGAGGTTTTCGCCGGTGCGGGTTTGCAGCAACTCGGCTTCGTAGTCGTTGAGGATGACGTAGCGGGATTTGTGGACGCACTCCAGCAGTTCCTCGCCGTTGAACAGCGGCATGCCCTGGCCGGGATCGAACATGCACGGCACGCCGGCTTCGTGAAAGCCGCGCACGTGGCGCAGCATGCCGTCGCGGCCGTCCGGCGAGACGATGCCGAGCTTGATGTCCGGCACCTGGCGCACGTCGTTCTCGTGCGAGTAGTTCATCGCGCCGGGGTGGAAGGCGGTGATCTGGTTGTCGGCGAGGTCGGTGGTGATGAAGGCCTGCGCGGTATAGGTGCCGGCGATGTGGCGGATATAGTCGCGCGAAATTTCATGGGCGTCGAGGCGTTCGGCGTAGGCGCCGAAGTCGTCGCCCACGGTCGCCATGATCAGCGGCTCGCCGCCCAGCAGTTTCAGGTTGTAGGCGATGTTGCCGGCGCAGCCGCCGAACTCGCGCCGCATCTCCGGCACCAGAAACGACACGTTCAGCATGTGGATCTTGTCGGGCAGGATGTGATGCTTGAAGTGGTCCTGAAACACCATGATGGAGTCGAAGGCGAGGGAGCCGCAGATGAGGGTGCGCATGATGGGCGGGGCTAAATTAAAGCGGGAATTATAAAGGCCGTCTGAAGGCGATGCGTTTTCGCTGATCCGGTGGGCCGGTTCAGCCCAGCAGCACCAGCGCCCACACGACGACGACGTTGACCAGCGCGACCATCACTGCGGCGCTGCCCATGTCCTTGGCGCGCTTGATGAGGTGATGGTGCTCCAGCGAGATGCGGTCGACCGCGGCCTCGACCGCCGAATTCAGCAGCTCGACGATCAGCACCCCCAGCACCGCGGCGATCAGCAATGCGCGCTCGATCCCGGTTTCGCCGAGATAGAGCGCCAGCGGGATCATGATCGCCGTCAAAAACACTTCCTGGCGGAACGCGTCCTCGTGCTTGAAAGCGGCGCTGAGGCCGGCCCACGAGTAGCCCGCCGCGTTCAGCACGCGCTGCAGGCCGGTCTTGCCCTTGAACGGGCTTTCAGTCGGGGTGGGCGCGGCGTTTGTCCCTTTATGCCCTTCAGGGTTAGTCGCTCCACCAAGGTCGGGGAGAGGGGGCGCAGCCTTGGGGTCGGTCATGCTGCGGGCTTGTATGCCAGATCGAGTTCACGCGCCGCCTTGACGTCATCGAGGCGGCGCACCGGCAGGCTGTAGGGCGCGCCCTTCACCAGCTCGGGGGTGGTTTCGGCTTCGTGCTTGATCGTTTTCATGGTCTCGATGAAGCCGTCGAGTGTTTCGCGGCTCTCGGTCTCGGTCGGCTCGATCAAGAGGCACTCCGGCACCAGCAGCGGAAAGTAGGTGGTCGGCGCATGGTAGCCGTAGTCGAGCAGGCGCTTGGCGAAGTCCATCGCGGACACGCCGGTGGCGTCTTTCAGCTTCTTCAGCGTGACGATGAATTCGTGGCTGGCGCGGCGCTCGGGGTAGGCCAGTTCGAACCCGGCCTCGCGCAGTTTCGCCATCAGGTAGTTGGCGTTGAGGGTGGCGTACTCGGCGACGCGGTGCATGCCCTCGCCTCCCAGCATCCGGGCGTAGACATAGGCGCGCATCAGCACCCCGGCGTTGCCCATGTTGGCCGACAGGCGGCCGATCGACCGTGGCAGGTCGGCCTCGGTCGCCAGCCGGTAAAAGCCGTAATCGTTCAGAACCAGCGGAAGCGGCATGAAGGGCAACAGCCGTTCGGCCACGCCCACCGGCCCCGCGCCCGGTCCGCCGCCGCCGTGCGGGGTGGAAAAGGTCTTGTGCAAATTCACGTGGATGACGTCGAAGCCCATGTCGCCGGGGCGCACCTTGCCGAGGATGGCGTTGAGGTTGGCCCCGTCGTAATAGAGCAGGCCGCCGGCATCGTGGACGATCTTCTGGATGTCGGCGATGGTCTTCTCGAACACGCCGAGGGTCGACGGGTTGGTCAGCATCAGCCCCGCGG
>JAUPLV010000128.1 GCA_030836725.1 Pseudomonadota bacterium
TTCGAACAATCCCCCCGCCGACGCGTGCGATTCCCCCGCCATGCCAGGTTAACGACGCCCGATCAGCAGGCCGATCACCACGCCGACACTGGCTGCGACGCCTATGGCCTGCCACGGATGCACGTGGACATACTCGTCGGTCGCCTTGGCGGCGGCTTTGGTCCTGGCCATCAGTTCTTCCTGGGCATCCGCCATTCTTGCTTTGGCCGTGGCGAGGGATTCTTCCACCCGGTCGCGTACCGCCGACATCGCCTCGCCGCCCTGTCCGGCCGTAGCCTTCAGCAGGGCTTCCGCATCGGCAACCACCACCTTGAAATCGTGGATCAACTGCTCTTTCGTAATGTCGTCCTTGGCCTCGGCCGAGATGTTTTTAGTGGTCATGGATATTTTCCCTTTCGCTGACAAGATGAACGCCCGGTTTACCGATAATGCGCCTGGACTCGAACAAAGGGCAACAAACGCCCTTCAATAACAACCAGCACCTGTTACAACCTTAGACGCTCCACAATCCAATGCAAATCAGGAAGCCGCAAGCCGCCTTCGGCATGGCCGGCTCCGCCTCCCTGGCCGAGCAGAGCCAGAAATTCATCCACAAGCTTGACGGCTTTGGCGCTTTCAGCCTGTCGCTCAAGATCCAGGATGCAAGCGTTGCCATAGCGCTGATGGTTTTGCCTTACCTATCCCGTAACCGGTCGCCGCGCGGCTACTTGCGAACAAATAGCAGGACCATGCCCACGGCGATCGCCCCCACGCCGGCCCAGACAGGAATCTGGACGGTTTCCGTGTTTTTGAACGACAGTCCGATCGGCCCCAGCCTGGTTTCGTGCGTGTCCTTGGTGTAGGTGAAGCTTCCGAACAACAGACCCAGACCACCCGCCACGATCAGCACAACGCCCAGTATTTTGACTGCATTCATTTCATCTTCTCCGGTAGGGATGCACTTGATTCGCGGCACGGCCGACGGGGTCACCGCTGGACGGGCGCCCAGGCTGGGGCAGGTCTGGATTTCGTGCCGCCAAGTCAGTTTACCCTGCTCAACCGGAACGGCGCCAGACAAAAACCCGTAACCTTTACCCCAGCGTCATCGGGATTCAGGTGCGGCGAGTAAGGCGGCAGGTAGAACAGCTTGAGTTTGCCGGCCTGGGCCTCGACAAATTCCTTGACCCGCTTCGCTTTATGAATGGGGTGGCCGTCCACGACCAGATAGACCGGCGCATCGGCCCCGACCAGCAGACGTTTGAGGAACTCCAGGAACACGTCGGCATTGACCGGCCCATCATGAAGCATGAAGCGGAAATCGCCACGCGGGCTGACCGCCGAAATCATGTTCAGCGAGAAGCGGCGTCCCGTCACTTCCACAACCGGCGTCTCGCCAATCGGCGCCCACGTCGTGCCCGTATGGTAGTCCGAGCGAATGCCCGATTCATCGGGTAAGTAGATGGCTGCTTGCCAGGATGGCGGAATGCTACTATTAGACGGGGTTTATTTGGTTACTGGCTGCGGTACCCGATATGGCAATAGGTGTTGGGAAGGCGATGGGGGCGGTTGCCTTGGTGGCCTTGGTCGTGAGTTGGCCCATGGTACGGTCTGTCAAGTCCAAGTGGGACGCCGAACGTGACAGGGCGCATGCCGAGACCCGGCAACGGGTCCATGACTACGCCGAGATGCACGAGGAACTGGGCATGCGCAGCCCTTTCCCGCCCAAGCACATGCTCGACGAGCAGAAGGCGCTGGCGCGGAAATTTGGCGCTAATGGAGGTGAGCCGGTGTTCGAGGGCGTAGCCTCTGTGTTTGGCCCCACCTTCATGGATGTTGAAGCCAGTTACCACGGCCTGCAGAGGTGTCAGGACATCGTCAGGGCGCTTGGCACCAGCAGCAAGGATGTCCGGATATTTGTCAACGGCAAGACCACCCATCGCAAGAAGGCCTGGCAGCTGTGCGGGTACAGCACCAACAAGATTCGGGTGGTGCGCGGATGAGGTCTCCTGCGTCCAGAAGGGCGTCAACGTGCGGATAACCCCCCCCCCGTAGCCCTTATCCCAGCGTCACCCCCAGCCAGGCGCCGATGAAATAGGTCGCCAGCCCCGCCGCGCCGCCGATGCCGAGCATGCGCAAACCGGAGAGCAGGGCGTGGCGGCCGGTGAACAGGCTCATGCTGGCGCCGACGGCGAACAGGCCCAGCGCGGTGAGGGCGATCGAGGCGGTGAGCGCCTGGCTGTGGCCGAACAGGAAAGGCGCCAGCGGCAGCGCCGCGCCGGCGGTGAAGGCGGCGAACGACGAGCTTGCCGCGACCCAGGGCGAGCCGAGCTCGTCGGGATTGAGGCCGAGTTCCTCGCGCGCCAGGGTGTCCAACGCACGCTCCGGATCCTGCATCAGGGTGTCGGCCAGCCGTCGCGCCTCGACCGGATCCATGCCCTTGGCGGCGTAGATCAGCGCCAGTTCGGCGGCTTCTTCGTCCGGGTAGGTTTCCAGTTCGTCGCGCTCCAGGCCGATCTGGTATTCGAACATTTCGCGCTGCGAGCGCACCGATACGTATTCTCCCGCCGCCATCGAGAAGGCGCCCGCCAGCAGGCCGGCGACGCCGGTCAGCAGGATGACCGACGGCTCCTGCGCCGCGCCGGCGACGCCGTAGATCAGCGCGGCGTTCGACACCAGGCCATCGTTGACGCCGAACACGCCGGCACGCAGGGCATTGCCGGCGCCGCCGCTCTGGTGGCGCTTGCCGATGTCGTCGCGCTTCATCGGCATGGGATGCGGCGGGGTGTGCGAATAGAGCACCATGCCCCGAACCTTCATCGCCGCCAGCACGCCGCGCAGGGTGCGCGGCCCGAAGGCGCGGGTGAGGCGGGCGACGACCCGGGCGCGCAGGTCGGGCTGAAAGGGGGGCGGAGGCGGGGCGCCGTTTTTCGTGATGGCCGCCAGCCAGATTTCAGCCTGGTCTTCGGCTGCCTGCGCCAGTTCGTCGAACAGCGCCGCGCGCGGCGTGCCGTGCTCGCATTCCGCGACGATGCGGTAGAGCCAGGCGGACTGCTTTTCTTCGCGCCAGGATTCGTGCGCATTAATCGGTTTGGGCATCACATTTGCTCCATCGCCCGCTTGCGGGAGAGGGTTGGGGAGAGGGTGGCGAAGCCATCGGTTTGGGCATCATATTTGCTCCATCGCCCGCTGGCGGGAAAGGATTGGGGAGAGGGGAGGCGCAGCCTGCTCATGCGGCTTGTCTCCGGTACTGGATGGCTTCGGCCAGGTGGGCCGTGCTGATGACGTCGCTGCCGGAAAGGTCGGTGACGCTGCGCGCCAGCTTGAGCACGCGATGGTAGGCGCGCGCCGACAGGTTCAGCCGGGCGATCGCCTGTTTCAGCAGGGCTTCGCCGGCCGCGTCAAGCGTGCAGTGGCGGTCGATTTCCTGGGTGCCGAGCGCGGCGTTGGGTTTGCCCTGGCGCGCCATCTGGCGGTCGCGCGCGGCCTGCACGCGTTCGCGGACGGCGGCGCTGGGCTCGCCCGCGCCGGCTTGCATCAGTTCGTCCTGGGTCAATGCCGGCACGCTGATCTGGATGTCGATGCGGTCGAGCAGCGGGCCGGAAATGCGCCCGCGATAGCGCGCGATCTGGTCGGGGGTGTCGCGGCAGGCCTGGGTGGGGTGGCCGAGGTAGCCGCAGGGACAGGGATTCATCGCCGCCACCAACTGGAAGCGCGCCGGGAAATCGGCCTGCCGCGCCGCGCGCGAAATCGTGATGTGACCGGTCTCCAGGGGTTCGCGCAGCACTTCCAGCACCTGCCGCGAAAACTCCGGCAATTCGTCGAGGAACAGCACGCCGTGATGCGCCAGCGAAATCTCGCCCGGGCGCGGATTGCCGCCGCCGCCGACCAGCGCCACCGCGGAAGCGGTGTGGTGCGGCGCGCGGAAGGGCCGGCGGCGCCAGTGTTCCAGCCGGAAGCCGCCGTTGAGCGAAGCGACGGCGGCGGCTTCGAGCGCTTCGTCCTCGCTCATCGCCGGCAGGATGCCGGGAAAGCGCGCGGCGAGCATCGACTTGCCGGTACCGGGCGGGCCTGCCATCAGAACGGAATGACCGCCAGCGGCGGCGACTTCGAGCGCGCGCTTGGTGGAGGCCTGGCCCTTGACGTCGACGAAATCGGGGTAATCCGGTGCGGCGGGCACGGGGTCGGATAAGGGTTCGAGCAGCGCGCCCTGGCCGGCCAGCCACGCGCACACCTCCAGCAGGCTGGTCGCGCCGAGCGTCTCGACGCCGCTGGCGAGCGCCGCTTCGCCGGCTGAAGCGGCCGGCAGCACCAGCAGCCTGCCCGCCTTGCGGGTGGCCAGCGCCATCGCCAGCGCGCCGCGCACCGGGCGCAGTTCGCCGGTCAGCGCGAGTTCGCCGGCGAATTCGGCCTGCCTGAACTTGTCGGCGGGAATCTGCCCGGACGCGGCGAGGATCGCCAGCGCGATCGGCAGGTCGAAACGCCCGGATTCCTTGGGCAGGTCGGCCGGGGCGAGGTTGACCGTGATGCGCCGCGCCGGGAATTCGAAGCGCGCGTTCTGGATCGCCGCGCGCACCCGGTCGCGCGCTTCCTTCACTTCGGTTTCGGGTAGCCCCACCAGCGTGAACGCCGGCAGTCCGTTCGCCAGGTGCGCCTCGACCACCACCTCGGGCGCGTCCATGCCGTTCAACGCCCGGCTTTTGACGACGGCGACGGCCACCGGATCAGTCTTCGAGCTGCTGCTTTTCCAGCTCGGACAGGCGTGCTTCCAGCTGCGCCAGCTTTTCGCGGGTACGCGCCAGCACTTCCGTCTGCACGTCGAATTCCTCGCGGCTCACCATGTCGAGCTTGCCGAGCATCGAGGTCACCCCGGCCTTGAGGTTCTGTTCGATGTCCTTCGCTGGCGATTGCTTGAGCACCTCGCCCAGCTTGTTGGCCAGGTCGTTGATGAAAGCGGGGTTGGGGAATTTCGGATTCGGATTCATGGAGGCCTCTAATTAATGAAGCGAGTGTAGCAAGCGCCACGCCGGGGCGTGCGGCACAAAGAGGGTGCATGTCGTTTTCATGGCGCACCATGAGGGTGCGGTCCAGGCCGGATCAAATCGGAAAATAATTTCAACACCTTGTTTTATATGTAAAAAAGCATCTGGCACGGCTTATGCTGCATGAGAAGTGCAATTTTGCGCGACTTTTACATTCGGAGAAATTCATGAAAAAACTTGCCACCCAACTCGCTTTGTCTGCCCTGATGGTTCTGCCCGTCGCCGCGACCGCGGCTGAAGAAAGCCCGCATAGCGTGAGCGGAAACCTGTCCCTGGTTTCCGACTACGCTTTCCGCGGCGTTTCGCAGACCGATGAAGACGCCGCAATTCAAGGCGGATTCGATTACGCCCATTCGAGCGGTTTCTATCTCGGCACCTGGGCATCCAATGTCGATAGCAACTTCGTGACGGATGCCAACATCGAGATGGACTTTTATGGCGGTTACAGCGGCAGCATCACCGATGACCTGAGCTATAACGTCGGGCTTCTCCAGTATTACTACCCCGACAACACGATCGATGCCGACACGCTGGAAGCCTATGCGGGCGCAACCTGGAAGTGGTTCAACGTCAAGATGTCCTACCAGCTCAGCGACAACTGGTTCGGCGCCGCGGCCGACGCGGACGGCTCCACCTACCTGGAAGCCAATGCCAACTTCGAACTTCCGGCGGGCGTGATGCTGAGCCTGCACGTGGGTGAGACCGACGTCAGGGGATCGAACAGCGCGGGCCTTGACTACGCCGACTGGAAAGTCGGCGTCAGCAAAGAGCTGGGCGGATTCAACCTTGGCCTCGCCTATGTGGACACCGATGTCGACGGCAAGCTTACCGATGAACGCTTCATCGTCTCTGTCGGCAAAACTTTCTAATTCCCACGGCGGCGCGTTCGCCGTCTTAAAAGGAGCGTGAACCATGAAATTCGTAACGGCAATCATCAAGCCGTTCAAGCTGGACGAAGTGCGCGAGGCGTTGTCCGCCATCGGCGTCACCGGCTTGACGGTCACGGAAGTGAAGGGATTCGGGCGGCAGAAAGGCCATACCGAGCTGTATCGCGGCGCGGAATACGTGGTCGATTTTCTGCCCA
>JAUPLV010000031.1 GCA_030836725.1 Pseudomonadota bacterium
TGCGCCCACGCCATCGAGTTGGCCAGGGAAGCGAAAGCGACCTTTGTTCATCCCTACGACGATCCCGACGTGATTGCCGGGCAGGGCACGGTGGCGATGGAACTGCTGCGCCAGCATCCTGGCCCGATCCATTCTGTTTACATCCCGGTAGGCGGCGGCGGTCTGATCGCCGGCATGGCGGCCTACATCAAGCGTTTGCGCCCGGAAATCCGGATCGTCGGCGTCGAGCCGGAAGATGCCGACGCGATGGCGCGCTCGCTGTGCAAGGGCAAGCGCATCACGCTGCCGCGCGTGGGCATATTCGCCGACGGCGTGGCGGTGAAGACGGTCGGCAAGGAAACTTTCCGGCTGGCGCAGCTGTATGTCGACGAAATCATCCGCGTCAACAATGACGCCATCTGCGCGGCAATCAAGGATGTATTCGAGGACACGCGCTCGATCCTGGAACCGGCCGGCGCCTTGTCGATCGCCGGGATGAAGGCCGCGATCGCGGGCGACAAGCTCAAGGGCAAGACCCTGGTTGCGGTGGCGTCCGGCGCCAACATGAACTTCGACCGTTTGCGCTATATCGCCGAGCGCGCCGAACTGGGCGAGAAGCGCGAGGCGGTGCTGGCGGTCACCATCCCCGAGACGCCGGGCAGCTTCAAGGCCTTTTGCGGCCTGTTGGGCGCGCGCAACATCACCGAATTCAACTACCGTTATTCGGATCCCAAAACGGCGCGGGTGTTCGTCGGACTCTCGGTGCCGGGGGCGGGCGAGAGCGGGCGCGTGGTCGAGTTGCTGCAGCGCCACGGGCTGGAAGCGATTGACCTCACCGATAACGAGATGGCCAAGCTGCATATCCGCCATCTGGTCGGCGGACGTGCGCCAGAGGCGGTCAACGAAGTCCTGTACCGCTTCGAATTTCCCGAGCGCCCGGGCGCGCTGATGCAGTTCTTGCAGAACATGAGCCGCGGCTGGAATATCAGCCTGTTCCACTATCGCAACCATGGTGCCGACTACGGTCGCGTGCTGGTCGGCATTCAGGTGCCGGAAAAGGAAAAGCCCAGCTTCCAGAACTTCCTGGACGGGCTGGGCTACCGGTATTGGGACGAATCCCGCAACCCGGCCTACAAGCTGTTTCTCGCCTGATCGAAGCTTACTTCTTCAGGCCGCGGGTGTTGATCCCGATCAGGCTGTAGGCGGGGCAGATTTTGAGCAGGCCGGTGGCAAGCGGCAGCACGCCGATCCAGGCCCATGCCGGACCGTCGAAAAAAGCCGCCCAGGCAATGAGGGCGGCGCCTGCAAGAATGCGGATGATGCGGTCGATATTGCCGACGTTGGGATTCATGGCGGACTCCTTGGAGGTGGGTAGGGACTTCACACTATAGCGCTATAGCGCGCCCCGGCGTTTCGGACGCCGGCTGAACCGGATTGGCGCCATGGTGAATTTCGCTCAGGCGGTGCACGCTGGCCGCATGTTACCCTCGCATCATGTTTCGAATCGTTGCTTTTTTATTGCTGGGCGTGCTGTTTGCCTCACCCCTGCGGGCCGCACCGGGGGATGCCGCCGTGCTCGATGCGCAGCAGGCGTTTGCCGCGCGCAAGCCGGCGAACCTGGAACGCGCCGCGCGCGATGTTCCGGCCGATCATGCGCTGTCCCCCTACGTCGAATACTGGCGCCTGATGCTGTCGGGCAGGGCCGATGATGCCCGCACCGCCGATTTCCTGGCGCGCTATCCCGGCAGCCGCCTGGCCGAGGATTTGCGCGCCGACTGGCTGAAATCGCTCGGCGCGCGCGAGGCGTGGCCGCTCTATCTGGCCGAATATCCGCGTCTGGCCAGGCCCGACGCGGCGCATCAATGCTATGCCTATCGCGCCGAATGGGCGCAGGGCAATCGCAGCCATCAGCGCGAGGCGCTTGCCTTGTGGTTCACCGGACGCGACTTGCCGTCGGCCTGCTCGCCCTTGTTCGAGCAGTTGACCGGAGCCGGGCTGCTCGGCCAGGAGGACGTCTGGCGGCGCATCCGGCTGGCGCTGGAGGCCGGCAACCCCAGCGTCGCCAGGGCGGTGTTCGCGGCCCTGCCCGCGGCGCAGCGTCCGGCAGCGGCCCTGCTCGACCGGGCCAGCCGCGATCCGGCGCGCTTGCTCAACGCCGGCCAGCTTGATTTCGGCAAACGCGGCGACAGCGAAATCGCGCTCTTCGCGATCGACCAGCTGTCGAAACGAAGCTCCAGCGAGGCTGAAAAGGCGCTCAACAAGCATCTCGCGCGATTTGGTCCAGCCGAGGCCGGCGCCGCATGGGCGCGCCTTGCCACCGGGGCCGCGCGCCGTCATGAGGCCCATGCCCTGGCCTGGTTTCAGCAGGCCGGTGCAATCGCGGTCAACGATTTTCAGCGCGAATGGTGGGCGCGCGCCGCGCTGCGCGCCGGCGACTGGCCGGCCGTGCGGCGCGCGACCGAAAGCATGGGCGAAGCCGCCCGTACGCAGCCGGTCTGGCGTTACTGGCATGCGCGCGCCCTGCAGGCCGCCGGACAGCGCGTGGCGGCCAATGCGACTTTTCTGGAGCTGTCGCGCGAACATCACTACTACGGGCAACTGGCGCAGGAAGAACTCGGTCCGGTGGCGCAGGCGCCGGCCATCAATATCAAGATGGGCGGCGATGACGTGGCGGCGATAGCGCGCCAGCCTGGCATCGCGCGCGCGCAGGCCCTGTACGATCTCGGGCTGCGCAGCGAAGCCATCAAGGAGTGGAACTGGTCGATCCGCGGATTTTCCGATGTGCAGTTGCTGGCCGCCGCCGAACTGGCGCGAAGCATGGAATGGTACGACCGCGCCATCAACACCGCCGAGCGCACCCGTGAACTGCACGATTTCGACTTGCGTTTTCTGGCGCCTTACCGTGAACAGGCGCGACAGGCAGCGCGCGAAAACGAGCTGGACGAAGCCTGGGTGTTCGGCCTGATGCGGCAGGAAAGCCGCTTCATCAATGTCGCGCGTTCCGGCGTTGGCGCATCCGGCCTGATGCAGATCATGCCGGCCACCGCGCGCTGGATCGCGAAGCGCCTTGGCATCCAGAGCTTCCATCCGAACGAGATGCAGGATCCGGCAAAAAACATCCAGTTCGGCGCGTATTACCTGAAGCATGTGCAGACCACGCTGGACGGTTCGCCGGTGCTCGCCACCGCCGCCTACAATGCCGGGCCGAGCCGCGCGCAACGCTGGCGCGATTCCCGGCCGATGGAGGCCGCGGTCTACATCGAATCGATCCCGTTTGCCGAGACGCGCGACTACGTCAAGAAGGTGATGAGCAACGCCATGTATTACGCCGCGCGCTTCGGCCAGCCCTCGGTGCTGTTGAAAGACCGGCTGGGGACGGTGCCGCCGCGTAAAGCCGCGGCGGATTCAGGATCCGGCCCTGATACGGCGCAGGAATCCGGGCCCATTGACGAGTAGCCGGAAGGCGTCCATTTTTGAAGCATCCGGGCTAAAATCAACGCCGCCGCAAATTCCGAAGCAAACCTCACCATGAAGATTGAACGCATCTGTATCCTCGGCGGCTCCGGCTTTGTCGGCGCCCGCCTCGTCAGCCAGCTTGCCGCGCGCGGGCTCCAGGTGCGCGTGCTGAGCCATCGCCGCGAAATGGCACGGGAACTGATCCTGCTGCCCACGGTGGAAGTGATCGAGGCCAACGTGCACGACCAGCAGGAACTCATCCGCCACTTCCGCGGCATGGATGCCGTCATCAACCTGGTCGGCATCCTGCACGAAGGCCGGGTCGGCCGGGTCGACCTGCCGAGCGCCCGGCGCGGCGATTTTCAGCGGGTTCACATCGAACTGCCGCGCAAGGTCATCCACGCCTGCGGCGAAGCGGGCGTGCGCCGTTTGCTGCACATGAGCGCGCTTGGCGCCCACCCGAATTCGCGCTCGGCCTACCAGCGGTCCAAGGGCATTGCCGAAGCGCTGGTGCGCGAGGCCGGAATGCAGCATGTCGAGCATGAGAACTGGTATCTCAACGGCCCCAAGTTCATCCACGGTTATGGACTTAACGTCACGATCTTCCGCCCGTCGGTGATCTTCGGCCGCGGCGATTCCTTCCTGACGATGTTCGCCCGTCTGCTGAAGGTTTTCCCTGTGTTGCCTCTTGCCAGCGCCAACGCGCGCTTTGCGCCGGTGCATGTCGAGGATGTCGCGCGCGCCTTCGCCGACAGCCTCGACAACCCCGCGACTTTCGGCCAGACCTACGATTTGTGCGGCCCCAGGACGTACAGCCTGCAGGAACTGGTGAGCTATGTGGGCGAGGTCATCGGCAAGCGGCGCAAGATCATCCCGCTGTGCGACAGGCTGTCCTATCTGCAGGCCTGGGCGATGGAGTTCAAGCCCGGCAAAAAGCTGATGACCCGCGACAATTACTACGCCATGGGCGTCGACAACACCTGCACTGGCGACTGGCCTGCGGTGTTCGATTTCCAGCCGGTCACGCTGGAAGCCATCGCCCCCGAGTATCTTCGCGCCGACACGCCCCGCGCGCGCTACGAGGGCTATCGGGAGCACGCCCGCCGTTAAGGGCCGCGCCGCGCCGCCATGAAGATCTACACCGTCGGCGGCGCAGTACGTGACCAGCTCCTCGGCCTGCCGGTGGCCGACCGCGATTACGTCGTCGTCGGCGCCGCCCCGGACGACATGGTCGCGCTGGGCTATCAGCCAGTCGGCAAGGACTTCCCCGTCTTCCTGCATCCGCGTACCCACGAGGAATACGCGCTGGCGCGCACCGAGCGCAAGTCGGGCCATGGCTACAAGGGCTTCAAGGTGTACGCCGCGCCGGACGTCACGCTGGAAGAAGATCTGCGGCGCCGCGATCTCACCATCAACGCCATCGCCCAGGATGCGGATGGCGCCCTGATCGACCCGTATGGCGGCCAGCGCGATCTGGCCGCGCGGGTCTTCCGCCACGTCAGCGAGGCGTTTGCCGAAGACCCCGTACGGATATTGAGAGTGGCGCGCTTCGCCGCCCGTTTCACCGATTTTTCGGTGGCGCCGGAAACCAGCGCGCTGATGCGGCGGATGGTCGACAGCGGCGAGATCGATGCGCTGGTGCCCGAGCGGGTGTGGCAGGAAGTCGCGCGCGGCCTGATGGAAGCGCAGCCCTCGCGCATGTTGCAGGTGCTGCGCGAGTGCGGCGCGCTGGCCCGGCTGTTTCCCGAAATCGATTGCCTGTTCGGCGTGCCGCAGCCGCCGCAGCATCACCCCGAAATCGACACCGGCGTTCACACCCTGCTGGTGATCGACTGGGCGGCACGGCAGGGGTTCAGCCTGCCGGTGCGATTCGCCGCGTTGACCCACGACCTCGGCAAGGGCGTCACCCCGCCCGAACTGTGGCCCAAGCACCATGGCCACGAAGCGAAAGGCGCCGAACGGGTGCGCGCCTTGAGCGAGCGCATCCGCGTGCCCGCCGACTGCCGCGACCTTGCTGTCGCGGTCGCGCGCGACCACGGCAACGTGCACCGCGCGCTGGAATTGCGGGCAGGAACCGTCGTCGAGCTGCTGGAACGGGTCGACGCCTTCCGCCGCCCCGAGCGCTTCGAGGATTTTCTGCTGGCGTGCGAATGCGACTTTCGCGGGCGGCCAGGCTATGAACCCCGCCCCTTCCCCGAGCCGGACTTCCTGCGGCAGGCGCTGCAGGCGGCGCAGGCCATCGATGCAGCCAAAGTGGCGCGCAATGCCGATCCTGCGCGGATTCGGGAAGCCATTTTCCAGGCGCGGACGGCTGCGGTGGCGGCATGGCGCGATCACCTGCCGAAAGACAGGCCATAAATCGATTGCCGGGTTTCACGGCACGGGCCGTTTTTTGGACCTCATGCCCGCACAACACCCGTCAGCCGGCCAGCGCCCGGTTGGTTCACCGGGTTATTTGAGTTTTTCCTGGCAATACATGGATTTTCTTGCGCTGATGACTAGCATCAGATGGTTGCACACCGATTTCCAAAAGGAGAAGCGTATGAAATCCAGCCTGCTGCTTGTATTGTTGGCCGCCAGCATGACGTCCGTTCTGGTCGGCTGCGAGAGTTATCCACGATACGGTGAGGTCGACGTTCGTGATCCGCATTACGCGGTGCGGGTGGTGTTTACCGATCATGACCGTCGTCTGATCAATGACTATTACGAACCACGCTACAGAAAACTGCCACCCGGTCAGGCCAAGCGGGATCGGCTTCCACCCGGCCATGCGTGGCGGGCGAGGCACAACCAGCCCATCCACGAGGATGCGCGCTGGCGTTACCTCCCCAATGAACTGGATCAACGCCTGTCGCGGCTGCCGTCCGAGTATGCGCGCGTGATTATCGGCACCGATGTGGTGATCATGAATGTCCGTACCCGGGTGGTGGTGGACATGCTCGAAGACATCACCGACTGAGCTGAAGCCTCAAGTCGCCCGGCCTATTTCGATAATGCCTCGAACGGCCAAGTCCGATAGTGGCGGCGAGTACTGGGAGCACTTTCCGCATCAGGCCGACATGGGCGTGCGCGGTATCGGTCCCACCCGGGAGGCTGCCTTCGAACAGACCGCGCTGGCGATGACTGCCGTTGTTGTCGATCTTGCACGGGTGGTGCCCGCCAAGGCAGTCGATATCCGTTGCGAGGCGCCGGACGACGAACTGCTTCTGGTCGACTGGCTGAACGCACTGATATTGGAAATGGCGGTACGCCACATGCTGTTCAGCCGATTTGAAGTCAGCTTGAACGGGCAGGGGTTGAACGCCACTGCCTGGGGTGAGCCGGTAGACCTCGACAGGCATCAGCCGGCCGTCGAGATCAAGGGCGCCACCTACACCGAATTGAGCGTAAGCCGCGACGAAAGTGGTCAATGGGTGGCGCAATGCGTGGTGGACGTTTGAGATGAACCTGGACAAGTTCGAACAGGTGTCGGAGGTCGAGTGGCGGATCGCGCCTTTCGGAAAGATGCGCGTGCCGGCGGTGATCTATGCCGACCAGGCCCTGATCCGGGAAATGGATGACAAGGTTTATGAACAGCTGACCAACGTCGCCACCCTGCCGGGCATCGTCCAGGCCGCCTATGCCATGCCCGACGCGCACTGGGGTTATGGCTTCCCGATCGGCGGCGTGGCGGCGTTCGATCCGGACGAGGGCGGCGTGGTGTCGGCCGGCGGGGTGGGCTTCGACATTTCATGCGGCGTGCGCACCCTGCACACCGGGTTGACGGCGAACGAGATCGCGCCGCTCAAGCAGCGTCTGGCCGACCGCCTGTTCGCCCACATTCCGGCCGGAGTCGGCAGCACCGGCCAGTTGCGTCTGAACGCCGGCGAGATGGACGCGATGCTGCGCGGCGGCGCCCGCTGGGCGGTCGAGCATGGTTACGGAACCGAGGCCGACCTCGACCGCATCGAGGAACACGGCTGCATGGCGGGTGCCGATCCGGACCAGGTCTCGGATCAGGCCAAGCGCCGGCAGCGCGACGAGATCGGCACTCTGGGTTCCGGCAACCATTACCTCGAACTGCAGGAAATCGTCGATATCTACGACAGCAAGGCGGCCGAGCGTTTCCGGCTGCGTCAGGGCGAGGTGCTGGTCAGCATCCATTGCGGGTCGCGCGGGCTGGGGCACCAGATTGGCACCGAGTTTCTCCGGCAGATGGTGATCGCCGCCCCCGGCTACGGCATCCAGTTGCCCGACCGCGAACTGGCCTGCGCGCCGATCCAGTCCGCGCTCGGCCAGGCCTACCTGGGCGCCATGCGCGCGGCCATCAACTGCGCCCTGGCCAACCGCCAGGTCATCACCCACCTCACCCGCAAGGTGTTTTCCGACGTGCTGCCGGGCGCCCATCTCAGCCTGATCTACGACGTGTCGCACAACACCTGCAAACTTGAATCGCACAGGGTCGACGGCCAGTCACGCCGCTTGTACGTGCATCGCAAGGGGGCGACGCGTGCCTTCGGTCCCGGCCATCCAGCACTGCCCGGCGATTTGCGCGACATCGGCCAGCCGGTGCTGATCGGCGGCAGTATGGGCACCGCGTCCTACGTTCTTGTCGGCGCCGGGGAAGGCGGGGCGCGCGCCTTCAGCTCGGCCTGCCATGGCGCCGGGCGTTCCATGAGCCGCCATCAGGCCAGCCGCCAATGGCAGGGCCGGGCGCTGGTGGACGAGCTTGCGAGCCAGGGCATCCTGATCCGCAGCCCATCGCTGCGCGGCGTCGCGGAAGAGGCGCCCGGCGCCTACAAGGACGTCAGCGCGGTGGTGGAAGCGGCAGACCGGGCCGGACTGGCGCGCAAGGTGGCCAGGCTGAAACCGCTGGTCTGCATCAAGGGATGAACGGGGCAGGGGCGGCTCAGCGTATGCCGCGTCGCGTCGCTTTTTAATGACGTTAAATCAGTGCTTGTCTAAGGCCGCGCCCTGGCGAAGGCCTTGTGGCAGAACCTCAAGGGCGAGAACCGGCGCGGCGCCAGCACCCTGACCATGCAGCTGGCCGGCTTTCTGCAGCCCGAACTGGCGTCCGGCGCGCGCAAGGGCGTGTGGGGCAAGGTGCGGCAGATGGCCGCGGCGTGGCGACTGGTACACCGCCTGAGCAAAGCCAGATACTGGAGGCCTATCTCAACCTGGCGCCGTTTCGCGGTGAAGCGCGCGGGGTGGCTGCCGGAAGCGACGGCTGTGTGCGCTTGCAGCGACGGTTTGCGCGGATTCTGCCGGCACGGGCGGAACTGCCGGCGACTGACTTCGCCCCGCACCTCGCTGCGCGTTTGACGCTTCGCCCCGGCGAGCGCATTCGCACCACGCTCGACCTTGCGTTGCAGCGCCGCGCCGAGGCCGTTCTCGAATCGCAGTTGTCGCAGCTGGCAGGCGCCGACGTCGAGGACGGCGCCGTGCTGGTGCTCGACAACGCCAGCGGCGAGGTGCTGGCCTACGTTGGCAGCCGCCGCCAGGCGCGCCAGCACCATGTCGACGGCGTGCAGGCGTTGCGGCAAGCAGGATCGACGCTGAAGCCGTTTCTGTATGCGCTGGCGATCGAGCGGCAGTGGCTGACCGCCGCATCCACCCTGGACGACAGCCCGGTGGCGATCGACACGCCGAGCGGGCAATACATGCCGCAAAACTACGACTATCGTTACAAAGGCCATGTCAGCGTGCGCGGCGCGCTCGCCGGAAGTCTCGATGTGCCGGCGGTGCGCACCCTGCCGCTGGGCGGCATCGAACCGTTTCACGAACGCCTGCTTCAACTCGGTCAGCCGCTGCAGGAAGACGCCCTGTTCTACGGCTACGCGCTGGCGCTGGGTTCGCCCGAAGTCAGCCTGTGGTCGCTGACCAATGCCTACCGCACCTTGGCCAATGGCGGACGCCATTCCGGGGCGCGGCTGTTGCCGGGCGCGCCGGAAAAGCCTGAAGCGGTTTTCGACGCCGCCGCCAGTTTCATCGTCGCCGACATCCTTGCCGACCGTGCCGCCCGCAGCGTCACATTCGGGCTCGAAAATCCGCTCGCCACGCCGTTCTGGAGCGCCGTCAAAACCGGCACCAGCAAGGATATGCGCGACAACTGGTGCATCGGGTTTTCGTCGCGCTTCACGGTTGGCGTGTGGGTGGGCAATTTCGACGGCCGGCCGATGCGCGGCGTCTCCGGCGTTACCGGCGCGGCGCCCGTATGGCTTGAAATCATGCAGGCATTGCCCGCGTCCGCCGCCGCGCCGTCGTCGCCCGTGGGCGTGGTGCATGACGGAGCGGAATAGTTCATCGCGGGCACCGAGCCGCAGCGCCCCTCAACCGTATCGGCCGTGCAGCAGGCGCGCATCGTCTACCCCGCCCACGGCATGATCCTCGCCCTCGATCCGGATATCCCCGCCGCCATGCAGCGGGTGTATTTGCAGGCCGAAGCGGGTCGCGGTCTGGCGTTTGTCATCAACGGGGTGCGGCTGGGCAGTGCCGACCATCCGCTGGCGTGGACGCCCCGGCCAGGGCAGCATCGGTTGCAGCTGGTGACGGGAGCCGGTGGGGTGGTGCGGGAAATCGGGTTTCAGGTCAGGGGATGATGCCTGAGCCCCGGCACTTGGGATGAGGGGCTCTGGAATCGAAGCAAGGCGCGAGACGCTTTGGGTTGGGCGTACTCCGTACGCGGATTAATGCCTGAAAGTGTGTGGCGAGCATCCGACGCGCGACAAATCGATTGATGATCTCTGGCCAAATCAGCTTGGCCGCATCCACACCCCAATGCTTCCGCCCCCTGCAATTTCAAGAAAGCGGATCAGCTCCCGATAGCCGGGCCAGCATGGTTCGCGGTATAGCTTTCGTTCAAACCATCCACCGTAAAGAAGCAGTCGTGGTGCTCCGGCAGGATTACCCAATACAGATCGTGCAAGGATGCGTTCGGGATCAGTGAAGTCGGTGTAATTTCCGCCGAATCCATGCCCCGGCTGGATAATTGCAATGGCCCTCGGGGCGAGTTTGTTGGCCACATAGAGCGCCTGAAACGCCGCCGCGCCATCAGCGCAAAGATATAGCAGGCTGAACCTTTCAGGGCCGTGACTCGGGGGCATGTCAGCAAGCCTCTGCAAGACGACCCATAAGCAGAACGGCGCCTTGCAATCGCTGGCTTTCGGCCTGCCCTCGTACAGCGATGGCGGAATCGGGCGCCAGCCATGAGGTGCCAGTTCCTGCTCCGTCACCTCACGTTCAGCCAGAATCTCATAGCCGCGAAATCCTTCGTCATGAAGTGCCCGATCAAACTCGTCACGCTCATGCCCGTAGTCGGCATAAATGAAGCTATGGATATTGCCGGCCAGATGCCTGATTGGATTGCCGTCGAATCCAGATGCCGGGTAATACAACGAATCCCTGAGTAGCCTGCGAAGCGGGAATGTCTGGTTTTGGATGGTGGCCGTGGTGAGGTTGCGTAGCCATTCCGGTTCATTTCTTGCACTCAGTAGGTCAATCATCCACCACTCTCCATTTGTATTTGGGGATCGCGAATCTTTCGAAATCGTGAATGGATCAGATCCCCAGTCATAAATCCAGGCCGTCAGCCGTCATCAGCAATCCAGGTCATCGGCCGTTATCAGCCCGACAGGCTTCACGCACGTCAATCCAAGCGCGAAGGCTACCTCGATGGCGGGTTCAAGCGATTCCAACCGGCTCATCTTCTCCTCATAGGGTGCAGATGACTGCAAGACATAATCGAGGATTTCACTGAACACATCGATTTTAAATGTGCCGTTCAAAACCGACTGGGTTGTTGAAATGTATTTGGGGGAGTCGGGGTATGCGACGCTGCGCATACGCCACATTGTTTCAATCATTTGCTGGCGATGCCGCGCGCATTCGACAACAACGTGTCCGGTAAAAACGGGTTCGGCACTCACCCTGCGGATGTCATCGTCGGTGGCGTGCGGTTGAATCAGCGCCGTCAGGGAGCAGGTTCCGGCTTCGAGGACTTCCTTTGGAGGTGTCATCGCCGAATCGCGGGTTACCTGTAGCGCCGGGTTCAGGCAATTGTTGTCCACCAGAACAATTTCATCGCCCAGTCGTTCGTCCCTGAACAAGTTCGACCCCATCCTGCATGCAAATGCCAGGCAGCCGAACCGTGCGCGATAATCGGCCGTTGACATCCATGAATAATGGAATGGCTCCGTATCCTGGGTGCGGGTGCGTACGGTCACCTCGCCCGATGCATGAACCAGGTGATCCATGCCTGCGTGCGGGTCGATGTAGAAATAAAAATCCCCACCGGGTGGAATAAGCGGAAGGTGTTTGTACCAACTTCGGGCACTGGCAACATAGCCCGCAAAAGCCACGATCTGGCCGTTGGTCGGGGGCGCGATATCGCTTATCAAATTGCGATAGGCATCGATGTCCATTTTGGGCGTATCGACGCCGGCCAGGCGCGAAAGCATTATCTCGTCCAGTAAGTCGTCAGCATCGCCAGGAAAATCGTCCTGCTCACTCATTCAATACTCCTTTGCTCGTGAAGATTGGGGGAACGACTTATGCGCTTAGCAGGCTGCGAACTTCGACAACATTCACGCTGCCATAAGATGCGCGAAGCTGCCGCTGCTGGTGGATGCTGTGCAGCGTCAGTCCGAATCCTCCCTCCTCGAGCGATCGGTAAGCCCCGGTATCCAGGCATACGTGCGAGAGGTAGCTGCGCACCCACATATCGATCGTGTGGCCGCAATAGGTTGTCGACAGCCCCGGCTGCATGGCCGGCAGAGCCGGACTGGCAAGCATCATCATCAGGGTTCGCCCCCACACCAGCCGCTCCTGGGTGAGCGCATCGATCTTCCCGCCCGCGACCCAGCCATCGATATCGGCATCGAGCCAGACCTTCTGTCGGCTCTTGCGGTAATCGGGATGCACTAGTTCGGCATGCAGCACGTGGAACCGGTCCTGGCCCTCACCCACCACCCATACCAAGGGCAGGGTCCCGATTTTTTCCAGAAGCCGGTCGAACATCGGCGACATGCGCGCCTCGTTCGCCTGGTAGCACGAAGCGATCCACTCGCCACCGTTGAGCCACATGTCGCTTCTCGTCACTTGAGCCCAGTCATCAAGCCCGCCCCCTGAGAGATAGGACTCGAAATACTCCAGAAGCATGGACTCATGGTTTCCCTTTACGGCATGGAACCACGGCGCCTCCAGAAACGACATGCACCTGAGTGAATCGGGACCGCGATCCACCAGATCACCGACAGAGAACAGTCGATCACAGGCGGGATCGAACCGAACAGCGTCGAGCAGACGATCAAGCAGGTCAAAACAGCCGTGCAGATCGCCCACGACGAAGTCCCTGCCGTTACTGTTGGACGGCAAGGCACGAACGTGCGGAAGAGATTCGATGTTCATGTAGACAGCGTAGAACGCTGCTCGACAATATGAGTCAACGCCGGTTCAAAATCAGGCCAGAAATTATTTCCTGCAGCCAGCCCAAAGCCACTTCTTCTCACCACGCCAACCCCGTTGTCACATATTGTCGATCCGGGATGTTGAATAGGGTCTTCGTCCAAGATCACCCAAGGGAAGATCCATATGAAAAACCGGTCCAATCACTATTGCAGGCAACTTGCCGGAGCAGTCACACTGGCTGGCGCTGCCTCGACGCGTCTGTTCCTGTTCTGCCTGGCGCTGATGGCGCCACCCGCCCTGGCGGAAGAGCCGTGCCGCGACCTGGGCATACAAACCGTCAACTGGAAATCGCCCAATAGCACGCAGACTGGCGTCCTGGTCCTGCACGCCCAACCGGGCTGTGTCGCGGCTGAACTGGGGGTTCGTGCAGGGGAGGTCATTACGGGTTTCAATGGCCACCCGGTTGCCAACAATTACGACCTTGAGGCTCTGGCCGGAAATCGTGCCGCGCATCTGGCGTTCTCGATCTCGCTGAAAAACGCCGAAGGGCAGGCGAGAACCCTTGAGCGGGCGGAATTTCCCTTCCGAACGGTGGACGAGGCCGTCCACGATGAACATGCGGGCGTTTCAAGCGAGTGGTTGTCCTGGTTGGCGTGGGCCGGTCTGTTCCTGCTCCTGTCGCTGACCTTGACGCCAGTCATGGGGTGGATTCTCATGAATCATAATCGGGATATCGCCATTGGTGGTGCCGCCGCAGGTGTTTACGACGAATTCAAGAAGGGCGGCAGGAAATACGTCGAGGCAGGGATTCAGGGGGCTTTAATGAGTCTTGCCATGGTGCTGGCAGTCGGCCTAATCGGTCCGTTCGGGTTGGTGTACAACCTTTACCAGCCGCTGACGGCAATGATGACGGACGCCGACCAAAAGATGTGTTGCGTCGAGGACGAGGGAAAATATGCTGTCTCGGAGGATGGTCGCTGGTTGGCGATGGTGAAGCCCACTCCCGACCGCTATTTTGGATTGGGCGACAAGATTGTCCGCGCCCCTTACGTAGCTGCGCTGGCGGACTTGAAGGCGGGTCGGTTTGTGGCTTGGAACAACAGCACGGACAAACGCTGGCTCGGCATCGAGGCATCTGCCGACAGTGGCCTGCGTGACGTATATTTCGATTCCGCCAGCCATCGCCCTTACGCTAGTTGGGACAATGGTTTCGGCACCCCGATCGAGCCGAAAAACCAGCAAATCCTGACCGATCAGAGTGGCGCCGCACCCGGGCTGGAAGAGCGTTACCGCATGACCAGCGACGCGATCGGCGAGTTTGTCTTCTCCGAGACCGGAACCAGCACGTCCTTCGTGCTCCATCCCGGAGAGTCTTACGACAAATGGTGGCTATCCGCCGACGGTCGCGTACTGGCTCTGGCCACCCGCCCCTATCAGCCGGATGAAAAATATGACGGTTGGTTCAAGCGGACTTATCACACCCTGCGTAACTTTATTCTGGACGACTGGACCGTGACTTTCTGGGATGTTGGCGGACAGCGCAAGCTGGCAACGTACAAAGGATACGGTTATGACAAGGCGCGATGGGAGGACGGTGGGTTTCTGGATGCGTCGCTGGACGGCAGGCGCTGGATCATGATCCGGGACAATGGGTTTGCCCTGGCTTTCGATCTGACCGGCAAGATCGGCCCTGCGTATGCAGCGGGGCGGCAAACCGGTCCGCTCTACCGGACACAGAACGCCAACAGTAAGATCCCGCTCCACAGTGAGGCCGGCACTTCCGCCGCCACCCTTGAAATGCTTGCCAGCCTAGTTGGCCTCTACCCGTCGGAAATCCTCGAAGCGTACCCTGAGATCGACACAGCGCTCAGGGCCGCACTGGGCCAGTCCTATCGGCCACTCATGGACATGATCACGGTCGAGGCCCCGGCCAAGGCTACCCCGGACGGCGGGCTGACCTACACGGCATGCAAGTCGCACGCTTGCCCGGATGGCTTTCTGGTCGTGTATATCAGCCCCAACCTCAAGGTAAGCGCGCTGCTGTTTCATGATGAGCAAGCGATCAGCCTGCCGGAAGCACCTCGCCAAGGCGAAGTCGATCCGGACGGCTGGTCGAACATCGCGCTCTACACGCAAACGGCCTATCCACCGACCATGCCGAGAGCCCTGTTCGATGTTGCGCTGAACGATCTCGCGGTTCGGAACCCTGCACTCGACGAGGATCACACCACCTTCTCGTCACGATTCTGGATCGTGGGGGCTCTGCCTTGAATCAGGAACGGCTCTCACCGCCGGCCAGAAAACGCGCGAGTCAGCATGCCCAACCATCGACCGTGCTCTTCCGCTTTCCTGACGAAGATCCCTCTTGCCAGGATGCGGCCGTGCTTCTCGTACTTGGCGAAGGTGCGCCCGTGCTGGCCGCACGCCTCGCGGACTATGCGCAG
Source organism: Pseudomonadota bacterium (assembly GCA_030836725.1). Taxonomy (GTDB): domain Bacteria; phylum Pseudomonadota; class Gammaproteobacteria; order Burkholderiales; family Thiobacillaceae; genus Thiobacillus. The sequence goes on from JAUPLV010000031.1 coordinate 15,264, forward strand.
TTCCTGCCAGGCAGCAACTGGATGAAGACAGTGGGAACGCTGGCAGCGGTACCCCTGCCGCCCGAACATGTGCCGCGACTGGCTGGCCGCCTGCCCTGCATCATCGCCATCAGCGGCGCGCTCACGGATGAAGACATCCAGCTTGCCGCGCAACTAATACGGCTTGGGGGGCACTGCACCGTCTTGGTCGATGCCACGACCGCGATCAGGTCCGAATGGACATCGGTGATACGCCTGCCGCCGCATCGGTCACGCGATACCCAATGGGCATGGGCCATGCGCGTCTATCTGGACGCTATGCTCAACCGCGGTCTCATCTGTCTGGATGCTTTCGCCATTCAGGCCTGCACCCAGAACCGGCTCAGCCAGTTCACGGTGGTTCATGCCAACGGGGAAGGACGCTCAATCGCAGGTGTGGAGCGTGCCGTGCAGTCGCTCGCGAAGCGTTGCGACCTCGGTGCCTGCGACACCTTTCTGCTGCTGTTCCACACCAGCCCCGACGTCAGGATCAAGGAACTTCACTGGGGCATCCAGGCGTTCAGGAACGCTGTGGGCGGACTCGGTTTTGCGGACTACCTGCTCAATGTTGGCCATCTACCGACGCAAGGCGACAAATTTGCCGTGAGTCTGTTGGCAGGCAAGCCTTACAGATGGGCATGATGTACCTCGAGGGTCGGGGCGTGCCGCAGGATGACGAGCAGGCCTGCTACTGGATCCGCGTGAGCGCCGAAAGCGGATACCGCGGCGCACAGGCGCTGCTCGGCGAGATGCTCGAGCTGGGTCAAGTCACGCACAGGAACCTGGACGAGGCCGCCGAATGGCTCGGCATGGCCGCCGACTGGGGGGACGAAGCTGCCCAGATCCGGCTCGACCGGCTTATGCGTTCGGGCGTGCTCGATCCCCGCACCCGGGACAGGATTAACCTCCTCGACCGCGATCCTGTCAGCAGGCGAATTCTTCATTGAGCGCCACATGCGGAAGGCCAGGCAACATGACCAGGAGGCCTCTCCCGCGCCCCCGCATCCAGCGCGCGTTCGTATGCTGGTTCCGCGAAAATCGCGGCCGCTTCAAGACGTCAGTCCGCGTGGCGAAAATTTCTGCCAGACTCGTTGAACTCCATTTCCCTGGACACCCGGCTTGCCTGTCTGCCTGCCTTTCGCCAGACGAACTCAACGTCTATGTGACATGGCAGGGAGAATGCTGGGACTTGTTGTGCAGTCTTGAAGCTTCCCCATTCCATACGGCGGAAGGCTGGAAATGCAGGCAATGCGTCTTCGAACATGGCGACTCAGGCAGGCTTTTCCCCAGCCGCGAATCGCTATGGCAGGACCATCTTTTCGAGCCATTCCTCAGATGGGTCAATGAAAAACTCGCGCCCGCACGCTGGCTACGAGTTTCCCGTACCCAGGGCGCCACATGGGCTGAACTGATTCGGGATGAAGGCGCCTTATCGAATCCGGGCATAACGCTGCTTCTTGTAAAACAACTCAGGCGCATTGATGGCGGATCGGCGCATGACAGCAACAGGGAAGCTGTCTCGAACTGGCTGATTCCATTGGTGCGCCAGGGCGACC
>JAUPLV010000129.1 GCA_030836725.1 Pseudomonadota bacterium
TCGACCCGGCGGTCTTGAACGGTTGGCCCACCCGGGAAACCTGTTTATTCGCGGTGTCGCCACCGAGTGGCGACGCAAGCGATACAACAGAAAGGTAGCGGCTGGCTGCTGGAGGGGTTGACGGCCAGAGCGGGAATTGCGTTTCCGCATGATTATTCGTACGGAAACCAATGGCCGGCAACCGGCACTTCGGATTGATTCTGGTGCGTCCGGCGCGATTCGAACGCGCGACCCCTGCCTTCGGAGGGCAGTACTCTATCCAGCTGAGCTACGGGCGCCAAGAGCCCGGAAGCATAACGGGTTTGGCACGCGCCGTCCATCCGCCGGCCTCACGCAGCCCTTTCCTGCCGGGGTGGCTTTCCTTATAATGCCTCCCTTTGACGCCCCACTCCTCAAGGATAATTTTCATGGCCGACTCGCACGCCAAGATGACCAAGACCACGCCTCAGCAGGTCATTATTTCCATTGTTGCCGGACTGATCGCCCCCCTTCTGACGATTTTTCTGATCGTTATGCTGGTGCTCGGCATCCAGGGCAGCCATAAGCCGGACGCGTCAAGCGAAGCCGCACAGAAAGCCGCCCTCGAACGGATCAAGCCGGTTGCGCAACTGGATGTGCAGGAAGCTCCGGCGCCGGGAGCGGAGGCGCCCGCAGCCGCGGCGCCGCCCAAACCGGACCCGGCCAAGGGCAAGCAGGTCTATCAGACCATTTGTACGGCTTGCCACGGCGCCGGCGTTGCCGGCGCCCCCAAGCTGGGCGACAAGGAGGCTTGGGGTCCCCGTGTGGCTCAGGGCTACGCAACCCTTTACGACCACGCATTGAACGGCATTCGCGGCATGCCGGCCAAGGGCGGCAACCCAAGCCTGTCCGAGTCCGATCTTGCCAACGCGGTCGGCTACATGGTCACCGAATCCGGCGGCAAGCTGTAAACGGGATACGCCCCTCCCCCGGCCGGGCCTGCAACAGCCCGGTTTGGCGGCCGAAGACCGCACAGCCCGCGGTGGCATGAAGAGACCTGCCCATCGGGCAGGCTGAATACAAGCCCTCTCTTGCTTGCCGGCGCCGACCATTCGCCCGCCGCGCGGGCGAATGGTGCGGTTCCTGCGCACCGCGCAGCGGAGATTCGCTTCGGCTTCCCCGGCGACCGGAGCCGGCCCTGCGGCCCATGCCGCGAAGGCGTCTTAAGGATGCGCTAAGAATACGCGCCTACAGTGGCCTCATCGCATGACCCAAGGAGGCCGCCATGTTGCACTCATCCACTCAAGCCCGTCGCGTGTACGACCCGCTGCTGCGGGCGCTGCACTGGGCCATCGCACTGTCCGTCGTCGCGCTCGTCGTCACCAGCCAGCTGGCCGAAGCGGCCGAGCACGGCCCTTACGAAACCACGATCTGGAATCTGCACATTCTCGCCGGCTACGGCTTGAGCACGGCCCTGCTGGCCCGCCTGCTATGGGGGCTGGTCGGGCCCGCGAGCGCGCGCTGGCGCGACCTGTGGCATCCCGCGGCGTGGAAGAGCAGCCTGAAGGCCATGCGCCTGCCGAGCGCCCACCGCGCCGGGCACGACCCCATCGCCAGCCTGGCCTACCTGTTCGCCTATGCCGTGATGGCGCTGATGGTCGCCACCGGCCTGGGCCTCGCCGCCAGCGAGTTCCAGGCCGGGCCGCTGGCCGCCTGGCTGGGCGGCGCGGGCTGGCTGGAGGATTTTCTGGAGGACCCGCACGAGGCCGGTTTTGCGCTGATGCTCGGTTTCGTCGGCCTGCACATGGCGGCGCTGGTCTTCCATCAGTTGCGCGGCGAACGCGTAGCGCAGAGCATGGTGACCGGCAAGCAGTATTTTCCGGCTGAAAGCGGGGTGCGGCATGATTAAGCCCCTGTTGATCGCAGCACTGGCATTCACCGTCGCCGGCGCCGATGCGGCCGAAACGCCCGATTCGCTGATGACGCGTTATGCGGCGGCGGCGGGCGTGCCCGCGGCAGCGCTGTCGGCCGAGCGCGGCGCGGCGTTCTACCGCAGCGAACGCCCCGGCCGCGACGGCAAGCCGGCAAGCTGCTCCGGCTGCCACACCGCCGATCCGAAGCAGGCGGGCAAGACCCGCGTCGGCAAGCGCATCGAGCCGCTGGCGCCGGCGGCAAACCCCGAACGCTTGACCGACGCCGCCAAGGTCGAGAAATGGTTCCGCCGCAACTGCACGGACGTGTTGCAGCGCGAATGCAGTGCGCAGGAAAAGGGCGATTTCGTCGCCTGGTTGAAACAGGTCAGATAAGGAGCGAACCATGAACTATTTATTACGTGGAATCGGGGTGCTGGCTGCGACCGGCACGGTGGTCGCGCTGGCGTTCACGCTGCCGCCCGGGGTGGCGCGCGGCGACGGCGGCGAAAACTTGCTGCCTAGGCTGTCGCACAAGGCCTGGCAGGAGGAATGCGGCAGTTGCCATGTCGCGTACCCGCCTTCGCTGCTGCCGAAGGCGTCCTGGCGAAAGCTGATGGGCGGGCTCGACCAGCATTTCGGCGAAAACGCCAGTCTTGATCCGGCGGTCCAGGCTGATATCCTGCGTTTTCTGGAGACCCATTCCGCCGACAGCGGCGCCGGCCGGGCCGGCGGCAAGGTGCTGCGGCGCATGGAAAAGAACGCGGCGCCGCTGCGCATCACCGAGACCGGATGGTTCGTGCATGAGCACGACGAGGTGCCGCGTGCGGCCTGGTCGCGGAAGTCGGTGGGCTCCAAAGCCAACTGTTCAGCCTGCCACCGTCAAGCCGAGCAGGGCAACTACAACGAAGACGCGGTGAGGATTCCGAAATAGCATACGGCGATGCGCATTCTGTTGGTGGAAGATGACCCGTTGCTCGGCGATGGCCTCAAGGCCGGGCTGACGCAGTCGGGCTACGCGGTCGACTGGCTGCGTGATGGCGAAGCGGCGGTGTCGGCCCTGTCGACGGAGTCGTTTGCCGCCGTGGTGCTCGATCTTGGGTTGCCGAAACGCGACGGCCTGTCGGTGCTGCGATGGCTGCGCGGGCGCCACGACGCGACGCCGGTGTTGATTCTGACCGCGCGCGACCAGCTTGAGGACAAGGTGAGCGGACTCGACCTGGGCGCGGACGATTATGTGCTGAAGCCGTTCGACCTGGATGAGATCGCCGCCCGGCTGCGCGCGCTGGTTCGCCGCGCACACGGGCACCCGGAGCCGGTGCTGATGCTGGGCGAGATCGAGCTCAACCCGGCTGCGCGTACGGTGACGCGCGCGGGCGAACCCGTCGACCTGACGCCCCGCGAATTCGATCTGCTGCATCTGCTGCTGCAAAACGCCGGGCGAGTGCTGACCCGGCGCACGCTGGAGGAACAGCTCTACACCTGGAGCGACGCGCTCGACAGCAACGCGCTCGAAGTCCACATCCATCACCTGCGGCGCAAGCTCGGCAACGAACTGATCCGCACCCTGCGCGGCGTCGGCTACATGGCGTCGGCGGACGCGCCCGGCCCATGAGCGAAACGGCATCCTACTCGCTGCGGCGGCGCCTGGTATGGCTGTTGACCAGTGCGGTGGCGACGATCTGGCTGTTGTCCGTGCTGGTGGTGTATCAGCGCGCGCACCACGAAGCCGACGAACTGCTCGACAAGCAGTTGAAACAGGTGGCGGAAACGCTGCTGGCGATCGTCGCGGGGGGCGAGGTCGAGCATTTCGTGGAGGAGCTGCAGGAACACGATGAGCGCGGCCCGGTGCCGATCGCGTTTGAGGTCTGGCACGGCAAGCATGGCCGGATGCGGCGGCTGGTCACGTCCGCCGGGCACGACGGTTTTGAATCGGGGGTAAAGACGGGGTTCAGCGAACACCCGCATCAGGGTTCGCACTGGCGTTTCTATGCGGTGCAGGACGGCGACGCCGAATACCGGGTGATCGTTGGACAGGCGCACGACGCGCGCGAGCGGCTGGCGCGTGAGATGGGCCTGTCGCTGCTGATCCCGGCCGCATTCGCGCTACCGCTGATGGCGCTGGCGGTATGGTGGGGCGTCGGCCGCGGCATGCGGCCGGTGAACGAAGTCGCACGACAGGTTGCAGCGCTGGATCCTCAACGGATGGCGCCGCTGGACGAAGGCGCGCCGCTGCCGCGCGAAATCGAACCGCTGCGCAATGCGCTCAATACCCTGATCCAGCGGGTCGGCGAGGCATTCGAAAACGAGCGGCGCTTCACCGCCGACGCGGCCCACGAACTGCGCACCCCGCTGGCGGCGCTGAAGGTGCAGGCGCAAGTGGCGCGCCGCGCCCAGACATCCGAAAGCCAGCAGCATGCATTGACCCAGGTGGTCGCCGGGGTCGACCGCATGACGCATCTGGTCGAGCAACTGCTGACGCTGGCGCGTGTCGATCCAGCCAGCCAGGGGGCGGCGGCGGAACGGATCGACCCGGCCGATACCGTGGCCGCGGTCTGCGCCGAACTGTCGCCGCTCGCACTGCAGCGTGGGCAGCATCTGGTCGCCGATGCGGCGCGGGGGTGTTCGGTCGCGATGCGCGAAGCCTGGCTGCGAATCGCTGTCCGCAATCTGCTGGACAATGCCCTGCGCTATGCGGGCGAGGGCGCGCACATCGAGGTCCGCCTCGCACGCAGCGATTCGGGATGCGCGCTCAGCGTTGCCGATGACGGCCCCGGCGTGGCTTCCGATTTGCGTTCGCGCCTCAGCGCCCGGTTCGTTCGGGGCGAAACCGAAGGGGAGGGCTGCGGACTCGGGCTCTCGATCGTCGCCCGCATCGCGGCACTGTCGCATGGGCAACTGCTACTGGGAGAGGGCCTGGAACGCCCGGATGGCGGCCACGGATTCGCGGCCACGCTTCGATTCGGCGCAACCGCGGCCCCGGCCTGAGCGGCGCCCTGCCTGCCCGTTCAGCAAGGCTGATCCCCTTTCGCATCGGGCCGTGGCGGCTGCAGGGCGGCTCTCATCGTGCGTCCTTTCATTCAGTGGCCGGCATGGCCGGTGGGTTTGCGTACGGTGACTTCGACATCGCCCGCCAAGCCCCGGGGGTCGGCGGTTTGCGGCATCCGTACCGGGTCGGCGAGCGGGCCGGTCCATTCCTTTGCCTGCGTGCCCGCCGGCTGGCTAAACCAGCCGGGGTCTGAATAGTCGCCCGGCTTCTGCTCGCGTCGCACCTTCATCACGGTGAACATGCCGCCCATTTCCAGCGTGCCGAATGGACCCTGCCCCGTCATCATCGGCAGCGTATTGTCGGGCAGCGGCATTTTCATCTCAGCCATGTCGGCCATGCCGCGCTCGCCCATCACCATGTAGTCGGGAATCAGCTTGCCGATCTTGCCGGCGAGCCCGCTGTGGTCGACCCCGATCATGGTCGGCACGTCGTGGCCCATCGCGTTCATCACATGGTGGCTCTTGTGGCAGTGGAAGGCCCAGTCGCCCTCCTCGTCCGCGAGCAACTCGATCTGCCGCATCTGGCCGACGGCAATGTCGGTGGTGACCTCGGGCCAGCGCGCGGTCTTCGGCACCAGCCCGCCGTCGGTGCCGGTCACCTCGAATTCCACCCCGTGCAGGTGCATCGGATGGTTGGTCATGGTGAGGTTGCCGATGCGGATGCGCACCCGGTCGTTCAGCCGCACGTTGAGGCTGTCGATGCCGGGAAAGGCGCGGCTGTTCCAGGTCCACAGGTTGAAGTCGAGCATGGTGTTGACCTGCGGCGTGGCGCTGCCGGGCTCGATATCGTAGGCGTTGAGCAGAAAGCAGAAATCGCGGTCGACCGGGTCGATCAGCGGATGCCTGCCCTTGGGGTGAGTCACCCAGAAACCCATCATGCCCATCGCCATCTGCGTCATTTCGTCGGCGTGCGGGTGGTACATGAAGGTGCCGGGGCGGCGCGCGACGAATTCGTAGACATAGGTTTTCCCCGGCTGGATCTGCGGCTGGGTGAGTCCACCGACGCCGTCCATGCCGTTGGGCAGGCGCTGGCCGTGCCAGTGGATGGTGGTGTGCTCGGGCAGGCGGTT